>DATJEM010000025.1:0-3546 GCA_035496615.1 Leptolyngbya sp. | reverse complement strand
TTGAGCGATCGTAAAGTCCGGCTCTATGAGAAGAAAAAATTGAAAGCAAGTTATCCGATCGCGATCGGGCAAGAAGGTTGGGAAACCCCGATCGGATCATTCACAGTGATGCAGATGTATGAAAATCCAGCATGGCAACATCCGATTACCGGAGCCACGATCGCGTCCGGCGATAAAGAAAATCCATTAGGCAAGCGCTGGATCGGCTTTACTTCTCATGGTAAATTATTAATTGGATTTCACGGAACAACCGACTCTTCGCTGATCGGGCAAGCCGTTTCGCATGGATGCCTCAGAATGAAAAATGCGGACGTAATCGCGCTGTACCGGACTGTGAAGATCGGCACACCGATAATGGTTCAAAAATGAAAGACAAAAAAAAGAGGGGCATTCGTGCCCCTAATCCACTGAATTAATCTACTGGATTGAGCCATGTTTAATGCTGCGGCTCGAAGCTGGGTGCATATGCCTGCAACAGGGTACTGACCTGCGTCAAAATTTCGTCTTTGGAGTTTTTTCCTAAAATTTGTCGCTCTGGGAAGAAATCCGGCTTGTCGAGGTTCTTCGAGATTGCTTCTCCCACGCGCTGAGAAATCACCCCTTGTAATCCTTCTTTGGCGTGCTGTCGTTGGTAGTTCGCGCCTTCTTCTGTAGTGGCATAAAGCGGCGGCAGGCGGTTGAGGGCATATGCAGCAATATCGCCTAAATCTAATGTGCGATCGCTCGTCGCTTCAATCTCTGCTACTCGTGCGATCGCCTCTGTTAATACCAATTCTTCCATCACGTTAATAAACTGCTTCCGAGGCACGGCGACCACTTCTCCGGTCAGCAGTGACCCCATCAGCCGATCTAACGCCATGTATTCTTCGATCGATAGTTCCGAGGCAGTATCGCAGATGCGCCCGACTTCAGCTTCCATCGCTGGTGTTAAATAGCCATCCTGAAGGGCTTGATCAACGATCTTTTCAATAGTCATATCGCCTCTTTCGACTCCATCACATCAAATGTTTATAGATAACCCCAATACCATTTTGCCCTAGTTTGAGTGCCTAAGAACACTTTCATTAAACATTCATTGAGAAGAATAGAAGAGCGTAGTTGGGCTGAAAATGCGATGATTTGTGGAGGTAGGGCAGTTTTGGTGAGGTCGATCGCGCTTATGTTGTAACACACTGAGTTTGTTTTATAGCATCAGATCTCATCAATTCAAGACAAACTTGCCTGGTAGAATCGAAATTCTATTGTTTCGAGGTGCGATTTTTGGGACTGACGGCATGAGTGAATGAAAGGACTCAAAGCTAGTACAGTGAGACATACCACAGTAGACATATCACAGTAGACATACCACAGTGAGACATACCACGCGGTGAAGGGCGTTGAGAGCGAATGAAGATTTTGGTGCTGACTTGGGAATTTCCACCGCGCATCGTGGGCGGGATCGCTCGTCATGTCGCAGAGCTTTATCCGGAGTTGGTGAAATTAGGGCATCAGATTCACCTGATTACGGTGGAATTTGGGCAGGCTCCGAAGTTTGAGCAAGTGGATGGTGTAGCGGTGCATCGGGTCGCTGTGGCGAAGCATGATGATTTCTTCCAATGGGTCTGCGCCATGAATGACAGCATGGGACAGTATGGCGGCAAGCTGATGACCGAAGAAGGCGAATTTGACATGATTCACGCGCATGATTGGCTGGTCGGGGACGCTGCGATCGCGCTCAAATATCATTTCAAAGTCCCGGTCGTAGCAACGATTCACGCGACTGAATATGGGCGACATAGCGGGATTTTTAATGGGACTCAGCGCTATATTCACGGCAAAGAAAGAATCTTGACGCATGAAGCTTGGCGAGTGATTGTTTGTACAAACTTTATGCGGCGCGAAGTTGAGCAGACTTTATATACGCCGTGGGACAAGATTGATGTCGTGTACAACGGGATTCGGCGCGAGAAGAAACAGCTTGATCCAGCATTCGATTATTGGGAGTTTCGGCGGCGGTTTGCGCCGGATGATGAAAAGATTGTTTATTATGTCGGCAGAATGACGCATGAAAAGGGAGTTTCGGGTCTGATCAATGCGGCTGCGATCGTCCTGCGGCAGATGAATCAGCGTGTGAGGTTCATCTTTATTGGCGGTGGACATACGGAACATCTCAAGCAGCAAGCAGCAGCATTGGGGGTTGGGGAGCAGTGTTTCTTTGCGGGATTTATGCCGGATCAAGACCTCGATCGCTTTCAAACGATCGCGGATTGTGCGGTGTTTCCAAGCTTGTATGAGCCGTTCGGAATTGTAGCGCTCGAAAGCTTTGCGGCACGGGTTCCGGTGATTGTCTCAGACGCGGGTGGATTTCCGGAGGTGGTGCGACATGGCAGAACTGGAATTGTGACTTGGGCGAATAATCCAGACTCGATCGCGTGGGGAATTTTGGAAGTTCTGAGGCATCCAGAGTTGGCGCGATCGCTGGTCGATCAGGCTTACGAAGATCTGGGTCGGCGGTTTGACTGGTTCAAGCTGGCGCAGCAGACGGAAGCGGTTTATGGTCGGATACTCCATGAGCGGGCGCGAGTCGAATGGGGTTAGTCGAACTGCTCGATCGCGCTTGCTAAATGTTTTGCTAAGGTGCTTTGCGGTAAGGCTCCTTGCAAGTGGCTCCAGGGTAGGACTCGATCGAGTTCCCAGCGATCATGCACATAGCTGTTTAGAGTTGGAATCTGTCCTTTTAGCTGTTTAAACGCCCGTCGATAGCTGCCGAGGGAGTCGCCATAGTTGCGTGTGAGTTCCAATAGCTTAGAAAGTCTTCGATCGCCGCGTGATAACAAGGCTTGAATCACTGACCAATTGTAGCTTTCAGGGCGAAAGTCAATCCCTTGCGATCGCAGTTGTTTCTGTAATGATTGCAGTCGCTTTTCTGATTGTGAGTTGACACCAAACCACTGAAACGGGGTGTGTGACTTCGGCACAAAAGTGCTACATCCAAGCGTTAATCGCAATCCTGGCGCGGCTTTCTTCAGCGATCGCATCATGGCAACGGTTTGATCGAGATCTTCCGGCGCTTCACCGGGAATTCCGACCATGCCATAGAGCTTCAATGCACTCAATCCGCCCGATTTTGTGTTGATTGCTGCTTGAACAATTTCATCCGTTGTAAGCTTCTTATTAATAATTCGACGAACCCGATCGCTGCCGCTTTCAACTGCGATCGTGATTGATTTCGCATCATGCTTGACTAAGGTCTGTGTGAGTTTCTCGGTGACTGTGTTCGTTCTTACCGAAGATAAGCTGACGCGCACATCGTCAAACTGAGGCTGATTTAAATGATCAAGCAACCGATCAAACTCAGGATGTTGTGTAACTGATGCCCCTAACAGCCCTAAGCGATGAGTGGTTTTCAGTCCTTGCTCGATCGCCGGGATCAAAGAAGCTTCCACATCTGCTACTCGAAACGGTAGTGTCAGATAGCTTGCCAAACAAAAACGGCACATCTCCGGGCAACTCCGCACCACTTCCACCATAAAAATGTTTTCCCAGGCGGCATGCTCCGTCACCACC
>DATJEM010000024.1:0-6789 GCA_035496615.1 Leptolyngbya sp. | reverse complement strand
CCATGAACACATCCGGTTGCGATTGAAATCTCTAGGTTCGGTGTCTGAGCGCTTCGGTTTGATGATTGTAATCATCAAGGGGTTGAGATTGACTCTCATGAACACTTGCAGTAGAAGCAGGTTTTGAACTTGCTTTCTATTAGAAAATAACTCAGAATCGAAAAGATTTTGTGGATTATCTCGATTGTAAATAGTCCGGATTTTTTGTAACTGAAATGTAGACTTCAAGTATGAGGAAACGTCACTATTTTCATTAAGTTTCTATTAAAATGAGCCGACTGCTCGCAGTACTGATAGGCTTCCTGTTAGTTAAGGTGCTGACACTTTTTTGCCGATCGAGAGGTAACTTTGGAGATCAAAAAAAGCGTCTCCGCTTGTGTAGAAGCGCACTGCATTCCTCGAAAACTTCGCTTAATGTTTATGGTTAGTTATGGTTAGTCACAGACCGTTTCAACGCCTGCAACCGCTTTCGTTGTTGGCACAACTGATCAGCCGTCGAGTTGATGGGTGTCTCCAGATCGTGAGTGGATCAAAATCTTGGTCGCTATACCTTGATCAAGGAAAACTTGCCTTTGCCACCGATTCGGAGCAGCCCTTTGAACGACTCGATCGCGTCTTGGATCAATTCAGCGATCGCGTTCCGTCACTCAAGCGGTTAGATCGATCGCAGTTGCGGCAGTTTGAAACGGTGTCCGGAACGTATCCCGCCAATAGCGCTGACTATCAAGCGATTCAACGGCTGGTTGAGCAGCAATTCATTGAGCCATCGCAAGTTGGAGAATTAATCGAAGCTTTAGCGATCGAAGTTTTGAAACCCTTTCTGACCGTGACAGAAGGCATCTATGAGGTGATTGCAAAATCGAATTTTCTCGACTATCCCAATCTGTGTCAGTTGGATTTGCGCTCGATCGTAGAGCGCTGCCATGTGGAACTGCGACGCGCTTCGACCCCCAAAGCTGCCAGCCCTGATGCCGAGCCACCGCTGCCAAGTTCTGTGCCCAGCGTTCCCGCTAGGTCTGCCAGTCCCTTGAGCTTTACGCCACCGCCGAGTCAAGCTCCCGCGAAGATTCCGGTTCCCGACGGATTCGCTCCTGTTGCCACCGCTCCTACCACTCAAGCAAAGTATACGATCGCTTGCATTGATGATAGTCCGACGGTGCTACAAGCCATCAGCACGTTCCTCAATGAGTCCAGCGTTGCGGTCATTATGATTAACGATCCGGTCAAAGCCTTGATGCAGGTCGTTCGCACAAAACCGGACATGATTTTGCTTGATGTGGGTATGCCCAATTTAGACGGATATGAACTCTGTTCGCTGCTGCGTCGTCATCCCAGTTTCAAACAAATTCCGATCATCATGGTCACGGGTCATACCGGATTCATCGATCGTGCCAAAGCTAAAATCGTGGGAGCATCGGGCTACCTCACAAAACCTTTTACCCAACCGGAACTTGTGAAAACGGTGTTTCGCTACCTCACTTGACCACTAACCTGCTGTACAAACAACCTGCTGTGAAACGTTATGAGCCTAACATTGATGGGAACGGTTTTAGTTGTAGAAGATACGCCCTCAGAAATGGAGCTATTGAGCCATTATCTACGCGAAAGTGGCTACAGCGTGATCGGAGCGGTCAGCGCCAAAGATGCGTTGAATAAAGCGATCGAACTCAAGCCCGATGTGATTATTACCGATGTTGTTATGCCAGGAATGAGCGGGTTTGAACTCTGTCGCAGCCTGAAAAAAAATCCGATTACGCAGAAAGTTCCGATTATTATCTGCACCTCAAAAGGGCAGGAAATCGATCGGTTATGGGGGATGCGTCAAGGGGCGGATGTGTATATCACGAAGCCATTCACCCGCGAACAACTGATTCGTGCCGTGCGATCAGTTGGAGAGTAAGCAATGGACAACTCCGTTTTAAGCTTGACGACGACTCAAAAAGGCGACATCGCCCCAAAGAATCTGGGTGAGAGCTATTTGAAATTTGAAGTTGGACAAAATACGCAAGTCGGACTGGTGATGAAGCAGGTGCAGGAAGTCATGGTACTGCCACCGCGCTACTTGACCCCGATTCCCAACTTGACTCCCGGAATTTTGGGACTGATGCACCGTCGCAGCCGTGTGTTGTGGGTGATTGATCTGGCGATGCTCCTGGGAGTCGGCAGATTGGATTACAGTCCGCAGCAGTATGACATTGTGATTTTGCGGACGGGGACGATCGCCGTTGCCGCAGCGGTGAAGCAGGTTGATGGGATTGCCTGGGCACGACCGGATGCGTTTCAGCCTGTGCCAAGCCATGTGACAAAAGGACTGATTCCATATTCTCGCGCCTGCATTCTTCAAGCTCAAGAAGCCGTGTTTTTGCTGGATGGCGAAGCGATCCTACAGGCACCGCTTTTACAGCAGTCCTAAAGTTTGGATTCCGCAGCTTGTGTTTTGTGTTTCGTTTTGTGTTCAGATCATCAGGCGATCGCTGCATCTCCATGCTCATCTCTCTATCCCCCGTTTGAGAATTCTCACCTATGGTTGACCAACTCAATGCAGCCCAGCGCGATTTACCCGCTGATCGCGGTTCCGAGGCTAGCCCGATCGAGCTTCCCCCCAAAGCAGCAACCTCAAAACAATCTCAACATCACACTCTGCCAGGTTTGAAACGTCTCAACCGATTGAGCTTGAAAACTAAAGCGACAGCGATCGCGATCGCGATTGGAACGCTCCCCGTTTTAGCCATTGGCTCGATCGCCTATTCATTTGCGAATGCGTCGATTACTCAAGAAATCACCTCCAGCGAAGAAACGCTTGCATCAACCCTCAGCCAGCGAGTCACGAGCTTCATGGCAGAGCGCACCGCAGATTTACAAGTATTGTCGAGCCTACGGACGTTGACGGTT
Organism: Leptolyngbya sp.; assembly: GCA_035496615.1. Lineage (GTDB taxonomy): Bacteria > Cyanobacteriota > Cyanobacteriia > Leptolyngbyales > Leptolyngbyaceae > Leptolyngbya. Next base: position 3,897 of record DATJEM010000024.1, on the reverse strand, counting down.
CCCGTCGTGCGAGATACTACGTCTCAAGATGAGAAGCGTGCCGCCCTAGAGCGATTTAGCGAAGCCAGCGGAGTGTATGACGGGATTGCGCTATTTGACCTTGATGGCAATGTAACGCTGCAAAACGATCGCACCAATATTGGTTCACAAGCGACTCAAGACTATTTTCAGGCGGCGTTACAGTCAAATCGTGTATTAATCAGTCGTCCTGTCCGCACAGATGCGACGGGGGCTTACGTGGTCTATATTACGGCTCCCATTCAAGAAGCCGGAACCAACAAGCGAACCGGAATCATTCGGGCAGTAATGCCGATCAAGAGCTTGGCAGCGGAACTTCAGAACTACAACAAAGCGGGCGCTGATTTCAGCGTTTTGGACGCGAGCAATCAGATCTTTCTATCGTCGCAAGAAGCGAAAGTTGGACAGATCGCGTCTTCGCTCTATTCGCAGTTTTCGGAGATGCAGTCCCGTAGAGCAATTAACTCACAAGTCGTCGATGGCAAAGTCGGCGATCGAATGACACCCATGTTGGCAAGCTATGTGCCGTGGACAGGGCGCGATCGTCTCCCCGATTTAGGCTGGGATGTGTTGCTTTCCGTGCCGACCCAAATCGCATTTGCGCCTCAGCGTCAGCTATTTTGGACGTTTCTGCTCGGAACCGGAGCGGCAGTCGTGGTCACCGGACTGTTGGCAAAATGGTTAGCCGATCGTCTGACGCGCCCGATTCTAGCAGCGACCCATGCGGTGAAAGCGTTGGGAAATGGCAAGCTCGATACGCGGATTGCGGTGACGAGCGAAGATGAAGTCGGAACGTTAGGACACAACATTAATTCGATGGCGAGGCAACTGCAAACCTTCGTCGAGCAGCAGTCCGAAACGGCGGAACGATCGCAGCTATTGAATCAGATTATCGTCAGCATTCGGCGATCGCTTTCTCCTGAAGATATTTTCAGCACCAGCGTTGATCAAGTTCGCGATTTTCTCAAAAGCGATCGCGTCGTGATTTACCAATTTGCCCCCGACTATCAAAGCGGAACCATCACGGCGGAATCGGTTGCACCTGGATGGATCAAAGCCCTGGGTAACATTGTCAATGATCCGATGGAAGTCACCCTGATCGATCGATATCGCGACGGTCGGGTTTGGTCAATGGCTGACCTCAAGAAAGTCAACCTGACGCAGTGTCACTGTGAAATTTTAGAGCGACTAGAAGTGCAGGCAAACATTGTTGCGCCGATTTTGCAGAATGAAACGCTCATTGGGCTAATCTGCGCGCATCAGTGTGCGAGTCCGCGCCAGTGGAAAGCGGAGGAAATCGACCTGTTTGGACAGTTGGCGACACAGATTGGGTTTGCGCTGGATCAAGCGACCCTGCTAGAGCAGACTGAAGCCGCGAAAACAGCCGCAGAAAACCTCTCCGAAGAGCGGCAGCAGCAAAAAGAAGAACTGCAAATGCAACTGATTGCTTTGCTCAGTGATGTAGAAGATGCAGTCGATGGCGATTTGACCGTTAGAGCCGACGTAACAGCAGGAGAAATCGGCACGGTTGCCGACTTTTTTAACTCGATCGTCGAGAGTTTACGCCAAATTGTGACGCAGGTGAAAACGGCGGCAATTCAGGTGAACGATTCGCTAAATACGGATGAACAAGCAGTGCGACAGCTTTCCGAAGCAGCGGTGCAGCAAGCGGATGAAACCAGCCGCACATTGAGTTCGGTGCAAAACATGGTGCGATCGATTCAAACCGTTTCCGATAGCGCTCGACAAGCCGCGAACGTCGCCCGCGAAGCCTCTTCAACGGCGGAATCCGGCGGCATTGCAATGGAACTGACGGTGCAAAACATTCTCGGACTGCGAGATACGATCGGCGAAACCGCCAAAAAAGTCAAACGCCTGGGAGAATCGACTCAGCAAATTTCTAAAGTGGTGTCGCTGATTAATCAAATCGCTATGCAGACGAATCTTCTAGCCATCAACGCGGGGATTGAAGCGGCGCGGGCGGATGAAGGATCGCAAGGGTTTGCGGTAGTCGCGGAAGAAGTGGGAGAATTGGCGGCACGATCGGCAGCGGCAACGCGAGAAATTGAACAAATCGTGGCGACGATTCAGCGAGAAACAACCGAAGTGGTTGACGCGATGGAGCAAGGAACCTCGCAAGTCGTAGAAGGAACTCGACTGGTGGACAATGCCAAGCAAAACTTGGAGCAGATTCTATCGGTGTCGCGACAAATTGATGATTTGGTGCAATCGATTTCAGATGCCACCGTGACACAAGTACAAACTTCGGACGCAGTGACCCAGTTGATGCAAGAAATCGTGGCGGCGGCTGGACGAACTTCCGCTTCGTCGCTGGAGGTTTCACGATCGCTGAAGCAAACCGTCGGAGTCGCAAAGGATCTGCAAGCATCAGTCGGCGCGTTTAAGGTGAGTTAGATGAAACAAGATAGAGAACTTGAAATTCGTCGGCAGTTTTTAGATGAAGCGCAAGAGTATCTCGATACGCTAGATACAACGATTCTCGGCTTGGCAAATCATCCGATCGAGTCTAACAAAGCGAATGCGGCACTCAGAGCGGCACACTCGATTAAAGGTGGCGCAGGCATGATGGGGTTTCAAGTTCTCAGCGAACTGTCTCATCGGCTAGAAGATTCTTGGAAAGTGCTGAAGATCGATAAGTCGATCGTCGTTACGCCTCGGCTAGAAAATCTGCTTTTAGCGGCGGTTGGCTGTTTGCGGCAGGTGTTGGAATTCGATCGAGATTCGATGCAGCGGCACCAAGCTTCGTGCGTCGATGCGGATTGGCTATCGGTTGAAGCTTATCCAGTGTTTGATGCACTGCATTCGGAACTAGGCGATCCCCAAGAAGAAAATGCCGCCTCAATGCTATCTTCAGAGGAAGGGCAAGACATTGTGCCGCTGTTGTTTGAAACGGAAGTGGAAGGGTGCTTGCAGCGATTGGAAGCCGTTTTAGCGACCTCGGATCAGCCTTGTCTGCGGGAGGAAGTCACGATTCTGGCGCAAGAGTTGGGCGGACTCGGTGAAATGCTGCAACTGACAAACTTTATTCAGCTTTGTCGATCGATTTCCGATCAAATCGAGCAGGATCAGTCGGACGCGATCGAAGTTTCTCAAGCTGCCCTCAAAGCTTGGCGATCGGCGCAAATGTTCGCAATTTCTGGAGCGTATGATCAAATTCCATCTGCGATCGATGGCTCAGTGATTCCAGAACTCGCGGACTTTACCGAGGCATCTTCTGTAGAACCGAGTCTAGGGGATTGGTTCACTGAAGCGCTTGCTGCCGAAGATCTGGCAATAGAAGACGGATACACCGATTTTCAAACCATTCCGGCACGAACGCGAAGCGCGGTGCAAGCATCGACTCCGCCTGAAACCCAAGTGACCGATTTCAAAGTGCTTGAAGCTGATCCCGAACCCGTTGTAGCCGCTGGAGATCAAGATGCAACGGTGCGGGTTCCGGTGCGCCAACTGAATCAACTGAATGATTTATTCGGTGAACTCACGATCGATCGCAACGGGTTGGATCTCTATCTCAAACGGCTGCGATCGCTGTCAAGAACTCTCCACGAACGCGTGCAAGTACTCGATCAGGTCAACTTAAAACTCCGCATGGGCTACGATCGCGTCACGCTGGCAGGACAACGCTCGGAAAATTCCACCTTAAGCCGCCGCGCTGGATTCGATGCGCTTGAACTCGATCGATATAGCGATTTGCATCTGCTCTCGCAGCAGGTGATGGAAACGATCGTTCAGCTTCAAGAAGTCACCGAAGACATCGATCTCAGTCTAGACGACACCGATCAATCGACTCGAAACCTAAATAAAACTGCGAAGCAACTTCAGAACCAGTTGACTCAGTTGAGAATGCGCCCGATCTCG
>DATJEM010000023.1:0-3009 GCA_035496615.1 Leptolyngbya sp. | reverse complement strand
TGCAATCCCAACATTTGGGCATCTCCGTTTGCGGCGAGAGTTCTCGTCACCTTGCGCGACGATCGGATTCGCCTGAATACCGAAGCCGAACTGAGCCGCCTGATCGAAGACATCAATCAATATCTTGAGCAAGCCTGAGCATTGAAAAAATCAAAGACTTGATCATTTTTCGTGCCAGATGTAGAGTAGTGGTTACGGTATGAATACTATCTGTAGCGTAAACTTCACGATCGACGACACTTGGCGCAAGCTCACGAAAGGAGTCCCACATGGTTCAGAATATTACCCGCCCAAAAGAGTTTTCTGGCTCTGGTCTACCAGAAGAAAATAGTAGTCAGTTTCCGGCTGCGGCTCCTGCCGCCAATCCGGTATTCTACAGAACCTACAGCCGCAAGTTAAGCGAAACTCGTCGCGAGTCTTGGGCGCAAGTGAGTCAACGCACGATTCAAGGACTCGTTGATCTGGGACAGTTCACCCCCGAAGAGCAAAAACTGATCGAACAGACCCAAAAATCGATGGTTTGTTTACCTTCCGGTCGCTGGCTTTGGGTGGGAGGCACGAACTGGATTAGCAAACCGGAGAATTTTTCTGGATCTTACAACTGCACCAGCACGAATCTGATCGATTGGCGGGCGTTTGGGTTGATGATGGATCTTGCCATGATGGGCAGCGGGACGGGCGCAGTGTTGGAGCCGAAATATATCGATCGCTTACCTGCCATCCGCAACCGTCTAAATGTGTCAGTCACGAGAGAAATTGGCGAAGTTGCCGATTTTCTGAGAGAGAACGAGACAGAAGTTGAAATTAGCGAAAATCGCGTCACGATTCAGGTCGGGGATAGTCGCCAGGGCTGGGTAAAGTCTTATCAAAGCTTATTGGAGCTATCGAGCGACGATCGCTTTACGGGTGAAGTCGAAGTCTCGATCGATTTGGGTCATGTCCGTCCCGCAGGTGAACGCTTAAAGGGCTTTGGTGGGGTTGCAAATCCCGTTCGACTACCGGGATTGTACGAGCGCTGTGCGAAAGTGCTCAATCGCGCGATCGGGCGGAAGTTGACTTCGATCGAATGCTGCTTGCTGGTTGATGAGGCGGCAGCTTGTGTCGTTGCCGGAAATATTCGGCGATGTCTACCAGAGGATGCACTCGTTCATACCTCTAGAGGACTGGTACCCATCAAAGATGTCAAAGTTGGGGATTTAGTTCAAACCCCGATCGGATTTCGTAAAGTCGTGGACAAATTTGATCAGGGCATACAGGATGTCTATGAGATCGAAACGAATGCTACCTATCCCCGTGCTACGTTAAATCATCGTCAGGCAGTATTGGCGGATGCAACGGGTGCGATCGCATGGAAAAGTGTCGCAAGTCTTGAGGCAGGCGATCGCTTAATGCACAGCACTCAAGTTTTATCAGGAACCGTCACGCATCTGCCACAAGACTTCACCGAGGTAAGACCTGAGCAAAGTCGTACAGCAAAAACAATTGTCATTCCTGAACTGACTTCTGATGTCGCCTGGTTGATCGGTCTGACTCATGGGGATGGCTATGTTGCACTCGGACGCAACAAGCACAATAAACCGTTTGGTCGGGTAGAGTGGGCGCTGAATGCACTCAATCCTGAATTGGCAACTCGCATTCAAACCAAGATTGCGATCGCGCTGGAGCAATTTGGGCTAACGGCTGCAACTGCTTTAGTGAAAGGTGAAAATACGCTGAAAATAGCCTGCTCTTCAATCCGACTTGCGGAGTACTTTCGCAAGCACATCAAACAACCAAACACTCCGCTGCAAGTTCCCAGTTTCATTCTGCAAGGGTCGATCGATGTTCGAGCCGCTTATTTAGCCGGACTGATGGATAGTGATGGAGCGATCAATAATCGCCCTCCGTATCTTGTAACCAGTGTATATCGCTCATTCGTGCATCAAGTGGGTGCAGTGTTGTCGAGTGTGGGGATTGCGGGTCGATTATCGATCGTCCGTCCAGAGAATCCAAACTGGCAAGCGAAATATAACCTGCTGCTTCCGGCACTAAAGCAGCAGTACAATTCGCTGATTGCGCCACATTCTGCGAAAGGAGAACTGCGGCGAGGTCAGAAAACTCATGGGTTTACGCTTCCTGCGACGATCATGCGAGAAGCATACACCTACAGCGAAATGCGCGAAATGGGATTTCAAGGCAATCGTCAAGTTGATTCCAACTATGAGCGATATGTTGCAGAATCGGATGTGAAGCTTGATATTCCAGTGACGGTAAAAGGACTGGGTAGTTATGATTCAGTTCAAACCTACGACATTGAAGTTGAAGAAGCTCACTGCTTTTATTGTGATGGCTACCTCACTCACAACAGCGCGGGAATGCGTCAAGGCAGCAGTGAAGATGTTGAGTTCGCGGGTGCTAAAGAAAATTTGTGGCAGCAGGACGATCAAGGCAATTGGCGGATTGATCCTGATCGCGATGTTCTAAGAATGGCAAATCACACAAGGGTTTACCATCACAAACCAACCTTGCAAGAATCGATCGACGCGGTTCGTAAGCAGTTCTATTCGGGGGAAGGCGCAATTCAATATGCGCCGGAGGCAATTGCTCGATCGAATGCTGATATTCTCACGTCTCCTCAGTTGAAGTCTGAGTTTATCCAAGCTTATGAACTTGGCAACGGGCAGCAGTGGATACAAGCAAAATATCCAAATATGCTGGATGAAGAACTTGAACATCGGCTGAATCGCTATGGATTGAACCCCTGCGGCGAAATTTTAGGCAGTGATTTCCACTGTAACTTAGCTGAAGTTCACTTGAACTTGCTTGATCCGTTAGATGACGAAGCTCAAGAACAAGCATTTACAGCAGGTGCATTGTCCGTTGCAGCATTGCTGAATCATCGATTTAATGAGCCGCGCTATCAATACTCGCGGGAACTTGATCCGATCGTCGGTGTTTCATTCACCGGATTGTTTGACTTCTTTGTTCATGCGTTTGGAGTAGAATGGTTGCGCTGGTGGGAAGCAGGTA
>DATJEM010000022.1:0-4212 GCA_035496615.1 Leptolyngbya sp. | reverse complement strand
GCAAGAAGTGTTCGCTCATTGGTTGCCCATGCCGCTGCAAAATCACCGCTGGTTCTTGCCGTCTATTCAGGCTGCACCAGAACTATTTGAAATTTATCGATCGACGCATCAGTTTTATCAGGAAGTGCAATCGCGAGAATCGCACGATCGCTACTGCGAATGGTACGCCTCGATCGCAGAGCAAAATCGCCACGACCTTGAGAAAATGCGCGGCGATATTAATGTATTTGGCTGGTTTCGCCGTAAGGCTTAGATCGTTTCAAGCTCAAATTCTTGAAGATGGGCGCGAAATTTGCCCTCGAATTTGACAATAATTGGGAAATTTGCGCTGACTGGGCGACCTTTCCATTCTTTCAGGATCGACAAAACTTCGCCTTCTTGACCTTTGATATCAAACGCCTGATTGCGGTGTTCTGGATGGTGATACACCACCACCGATTCTTTAACCCGAACACGATCGCCAATATTCATAACTCTGAGTGTTCCTCTCTCCGCAAGATTCACCACGATGACTTGCCCTGATCGAACGATAGACAACCTTTTTATCTTTGCATAATGCGGGTCGATCGCCTTACCGTTTGAGCAAATCGTTAGGAATGAGTCGGCGCAATGAGTCGATCGTCGGCTGAACGCGCGATGTTTCAGTTTTGATTCGCTGCTGCATTCCTACCGGATCGCGATAGTACCAAGTGCCCAACGCCGCACCGCTTCCCAACAGCAACACAAGAAACAATTTCAGTCCGATCCGCTTTTTGCGCTGCGGTTTCATCACTTCAGTCGGTGGAATGACGATCGGTTCAGGCAACTCCCGCTCGATCGTCCCTTCGAGCGCGACCGGAATCGGAGTTCGCAGTTCGGGTAAAACTGACGAAACTTGACAATGTGTTAACACGATCGACGAATTATCGTGCCCATTACGCTGATTAGCAAAATCGAGCCAAGAGTGGACTGCGGATTCGATCGAGAACTTATCCTGCAAAATCAGTTCTGCATAATCCGACCAAGATTGTTCGACGAATCCGTTATCGCTCATGCCATCAGAACACAGCACCAGCATTCCATCTTCTTCGAGAATAAACCGTCTTACGCTCGGATGCAGATGATGTCCTTCGCGGGTTCCCATCGCTTGCGTCAGTGCGCCAGAGTCGGGGCGTTTCAGCGCTTCTCGGTATAGCGATCGACCCATCCGAACTTCCCGCACCGCGACATCATCATCCACCGTCAACTGATGACAGTATTCCGATGTGATCCAATAAGCCCGACTATCGCCCACATTGACTAAATAAAGTTCATGAGCATTATTCGCGATCGAGCCTCCCGGTAGCGTGACGCGCTGCGGAATTTGTAGCGCCATCACTAAAGTCGTGCCCATGCGCCGCCGCGCCGTTCGATTCTGAGAATCATTCTGTGCCGCGATTAGGTTATTCACGACTCGCACGATCGCCGCAAGCTGAGCGCAAATCAAATCCGGTGGCAACGGTTCCGGCTGCCCCGCGATTTCAGACAACAACGCTTTCACCTGCAACTGAATCGACTGCACCGCCAACTGACTCGCCACTTCGCCGCCATCATGTCCGCCAATGCCATCACACACGATCGTCAATCGCGCAGACAAATCATCAAACGATTGAATTTTGACGCTGCTGAGGGGATAGCAAGTATCTTCATTGTGCGATCGACGCGCCCCCACATCCGTCGCCCCAATCACCTGAGTTCGCAACGGTAATTGTGCCGCCTGTTCCAGTAAAAGCTGATTCAAGCGGCGGGAAATGTCTTGATAGCTTTCTCCCGAAGTTTGCATCAAATGGCAAATGGCTTGCAATGGCTCTGCGATCGCGGGTTTCGCATCCGACAGCAACACCATCCAGCTTTGCGCCAAATTTGCCAAAGTCGGTTCTGCAAACGATTCTCGTGTCTGCCCTTGATCGAAAATCAATTCTTTCAGCCGCACTCGCCAGCCGTCGATCCGAATGTGATCCGGAGACAACAAACTTGATGCCACGCCCAATTCACAGAACGGCTTCCACAATTCCAAAATCTGCCACAGCCAATAGATTTGGCGCGTTGCACTGCCTTGATACCAAACCTGCGCGATCGAGGGCTGCAATTCCCCATATTGGTCGAGCGGCACATTCTCCAACAGCAAAATCTCATCGCCGCCCTCACGACACACCCCATACACTTCCGGAACGTGCAATCGATACGGATACAACATCAGATAGGTCTGTGACAATTCTGACGCTGCAAGCGGCACTTGCGGATCGGTATCAGGTTGCAGATCTAACCAGATTTGCGGCGCTTTTACTTGATAACGAGCCGCGATCGAGGTGCCGATCGATTTGCAGGATGCCGCTGTCCCTACTGCCCAAAGATAATGAAACCCTTGAGCTTGAAAGCGGTTCATCGTCGGGGTAGAGGATCGATCCGAAAGTTTGCCAGAGGAGTTCATAGGGAGAAGCTAGGATGAAGAGGCGAATCGCAACGAATCTTACCGCCAACCGTGCCGAAATGATCGAGACATTGCCGGAATGTTGCATTCGCGGTTTGAAGTTTGTATTAAAGCATGACTTTTTGTCCTGCGATCGCTGCATTCTTGACTCGGTGTGAGACTCTGTTACTCTTCGGGCTACTCTTCGGACTTTTGAGCGTATGACTCCCACAATGATTTGGTTAACCGTTGGTGCAGGATTATGTCTAGTTGAATTTATTCTGCCAACCGCATTTATTGCCTTTGTCATGGGCATCAGTGCGCTATTTGTAGCGGCGATCGCGCACTTGATCCCGCTCGGATTTCAGGTGATTGTGTGGGTGATCTTGTCGATCGCGCTGGTGTTGATTTCTCGTCGTTTTATCAACCGCCGCGCCGCCCTGAAGCTGGATGCGACCGAAGCCGAGACACTAACTGAGATTCGTCCTGGGCAAATTGGGCGGGTTTGCTATGAAGGAAACTCTTGGGCAGCACGCTGTGAAGGATCTCAAGTCGATATTCCCGCAGGTCGGCGCGTTTATGTTGTCGGACGGAGGGGAACAACTTTAATGGTGATGCCAGAAGAATTTTAAGGAGAAGAATCTATGTGGGGTTGGTTTATTGCTTTAGTGATCGGCGGCGGAGCCGTTTCCAGCGTCAAAATTATTCAGCAGGGAAATGAAGCACTGATTGAGCGGTTAGGAGGCTACGATCGCAAACTTTCCCCTGGGTTGAGCTTTGTGATTCCAGGACTCGATCGCGTTGCCTTCCAGGAAACGATCCGTGAAAAGGTTCTCGACATTCCGCCGCAGGGCTGTATCACTCGCGACAACGTTTCTATCACGGTCGATGCGGTGGTGTATTGGCGAATTGTCGATATGGAGAAAGCCTATTACAAAGTGCAAAATCTTCAGTCGGCGATGGTGAATTTGGTCTTGACTCAAATTCGGGCGGAGATGGGACAGTTGGAACTAGATGAGACGTTTACGGCGCGATCGAAGATCAACGAACAATTGCTGCAAGAACTTGATGTCTCAACTGATCCCTGGGGAGTGAAAGTGACTCGTGTTGAACTGCGCGACATTGTGCCCTCGAAAGCGGTGCTGGAATCAATGGAATTGCAAATGTCAGCAGAACGGCGCAAACGAGCCGCGATTTTGACCTCCGAAGGGGAGCGGGAATCCGCAGTCAACTCGGCACGAGGGAAAGCAGAAGCGCAAGTTCTAGACGCGGAAGCACGGCAGAAAGCAACGATCTTGGCGGCAGAAGCGGATCAAAAAACGATCGTACTCAAAGCTCAAGCCGAACGTCAGAACTCTGTCCTCAAAGCTCAAGCAACGGCTGAAGCGATTCAAATTGTGACGCAGGCGCTGAAGTCTGATCCTCGTGCAGCGGAAGCAGGTAAAGTTCTACTGGCGCTGAACTATATGGACATGGGAACCACAGTCGGCAAGAGCGGCAGCAGCAAAGTGATGTTTATGGATGCTCGCAGCATTCCGGCAGCGTTGCAAGGAATGTTGTCGATGGTAGATGAAAACGGCAAAGTCTAGAGTCTGTGATTAAACTTAGAGCCAGCGATCGTTGAAGTGAGATCGCTGGCTTTTTGCGGATTAGCGGATTAGATTATAAGTCTGAGCGAAACTATTCTAAATGCAGCTATGCTTCATGCAATGAAGTTTTGAGGGATCACGAAATGCAAAGCCAAACGATCGGCTCAATCCGAACGCTCTTCCAAAGCCGCTTAA
>DATJEM010000021.1:0-4473 GCA_035496615.1 Leptolyngbya sp. | reverse complement strand
GTCAATGCCTGCTGGAAAATCGGCTGCACGGCATCGGGTTCGACCTGCATGAGTTGTCGCCAGTAAGGAATTAAGTCGGTTAAGTAAAAATAGATATCTGTCACCGCAGTGCCAAAGAGCGAACCGAGATAGAAAAAGTTTCCTAGTTTGCACCAGTTTCGGCTTAACCCCCAGAGTGCGATCGGCAGTCCAATGGCTTCGATCGGGAGATGTAGCGTCGGTTCCCAGCGCATCCAGCCCCAATACAAACATCCCGCTACCCATGTCCAGGTGAATCCTGTCAGCAGTTCGCCCCAATGCTGAGTTTTGGGTTTGGCGGACAGCGCGATCGATGCCCAGATCCAAACGGAAGTCAGCAGCAGACAAAGCAGCGGCATCGATCGAACAAGCGGCGCTTCAAAGAAAACAGGAACCGAAATCAGAAAAACCGCTGCACCAAAAATGAGCCGCAATCGCGGCGGCACTGGACGATCGATCAAGGGGTGTTCTGAAACTGCGGTGGCTTCAGTGGAGTAAATAGGATTGGTTCTAGGCTGGTAGGAAATCAAGGGAGGATGACGCTTATTTTATTTACTTAACTTAACGTTATCATAAGAAACTTTGTGAGCGGCGATCGTAAATCGGGACTCATTCTTAAGACAAATACCCCTAGGGGGCATAGTCCTCATCCTACTGAAAGTTTCCTGAAGATGCGAATTTTTTTTGAAATTTGGAGCCAGAAACCTGGAAAAAGGCTGTAAACTCACAGCGAGAGTTTTGCTTCACCTGCTGCTTCACACTGTTTACTTCACACTAGGATTTGAGGAATCGTATGTCCCCTGTTTTTCTCGTTGCGGATCAGGTGAATGGTCTGTTTACTATCTTTCAAGCCATCGTTTTGGGTCTAGTCCAAGGGATTACGGAATTTCTGCCGATTAGTAGTACTGCCCATTTGATTATTTTTACAGACGTTTTCGGCTGGCAAACTCAATGGAACAAAGCCGCGATCGATGCGATTCAATTTGGCAGTGTGATCGCAGTCGTGATGTATTTTTGGAAGGATATTCGCACGATTTTATCTGGAGCGTTGGCAGCGTACACGCGAAAAGAATGGGAGCGGGAAGAATGGAAGATTTTGGTCGGAATCGCGATCGGAACTATTCCTGCGCTTGGAGTTGGCTTCGTGCTGAAGCAGTTCAATCTGCTCTCCGAAAGCGTCGTGATCATTGCGGTGATGTCGATCGTCATGGCGATCTTATTAGCCCTTGCGGAAAAGGTTGGAACCCGCAAGCGCGGATTTGATCAACTTAAAGTGAAAGACGGGATTTTGGTGGGATTGGGGCAAACGATCGCATTACTTCCGGGGGCTTCGCGATCGGGTTCGACGTTAACCACGGCGCTATTTTTGGGATTGCGTCGAGAAACTGCTGCCCGATTTTCATTTCTCCTCGGCATTCCAACTTTGACGATCGCAACTTTAGTCCAAGCAAAAGATGTTTTGAAAGAAGCCAGTATGGGCTTACCTTTACTGGTGGGAATTGCGTCGGCGTTTGTGTTTTCGTATTTGTCGATCGCGTGGTTATTAAAATTTTTGCAGCGTCAAAGTACTTGGGTGTTTGTTTGGTATCGTTTGGCGTTGGGCATTACCTTGTTAATTGCGATCGCCGCACATGCGCTCTAAGGATGTTTAGACTAGAGAAGCTGTCTAGTTTCGAGTCATGAGCGAGATTTCTATTCGTCCAGCATTAATCACCCGTGTGCAGTCGGGATCGATCGCGGAGGAGATTGGCTTTGAAGCGGGCGATCGATTGGTTTCGATCAACGGTGAGAAGCCTCGCGATTTGATTGACTATCAGTTTTTGTGTGCGGACGAATTTCTAGAACTCGAAGTGATTGATACCAAAGGGAAAACGCATCACGTCGAGATCGAGAAAGATTACGATGATGAACTAGGCTTAGAGTTTGAGACAGCGCTGTTTGATGGCTTGATACAGTGCAGTAATCGCTGTCCGTTTTGCTTTATCGATCAACAGCCTCCCGGCAAGCGAGATAGTCTGTATTTCAAAGATGACGACTATCGATTGAGCTTTCTTTACGGCAGCTATTTGACCTTAACGAATTTGACTGAGCGTGAATGGCGGCGGATCGAACAAATGCGGCTTTCTCCGCTGTATGTTTCGGTGCATGCAACGGAGGCGGACGTGCGATCGCGCTTGTTAAAAAATTCTAGAGCGGGACAAATTCTCGATCAACTGCGATGGTTTCAAGCGCGACAGTTGCAGATTCATGCTCAAGTCGTTTTATGCCCTGGAATCAATGATGGCGAGCATTTGACACGCACGATCGAAGACTTAGCCCAATTTCACCAAGAAGAGATTCCCGCAGTCGCGTCGATCGCGGTCGTTCCAGTGGGATTAACTCGATTCCGCCCGACTGAAGATGAACTAATCCCGGTTTCGCCCGCAAAAGCGCAGGAAGTGATCGATCAAGTACAAGCGCTTCAAACTCGGTTTCGGCGGGAGTACGGATCCACGATCGTTTGGCTGGCAGATGAATGGTTTCTCATTGCTGGAGTTGAATTGCCGCCTGAATCGGATTATGGCGACTATCCACAGATTGGCAATGGGGTTGGATCAATTCGATTATTCTTGAAAGAATTTAATACAGCAGCGCAGCGGCTTCCGCAGAAAATTACGCCAAATCGCGAATATGTCTGGATTGTGGGAAATGCCGTTGAAAAAGCATTTTTACCAATGCTCGATCGCTTCAATCAGATCGAAGGCTTAAACGTTCGCATGGTGGCATTGAATAGCGACTATTGGGGACAAACCATCACCGTGACCGGATTGCTCACTGGACAGGACATTCTCAACGCGCTAGAAGGGCAAGATTTGGGCGATGGGATTCTACTGCCTTCAGTGATGCTCAAACATGGAGAAGCCGTTTTTCTCGACGATTTGCGGGTGGAGGAGCTTGAACAAAAGTTAAATACGAACATCTCGATCGTCGAAGGAGTCGAAGGACTGATCAGAAAATTTAATCTCTGATGTAAACATCTTTGAAGAAGTGTGGCGCAAACTGCAACTTTCTTGGAATAATCAATCTAACGGACGATCCGGATTTGCGGTACTCAACTGCAAGTAGGATTTGTTTTTTGTTGATCGCCCAGGAGAGAACATTTTGGATTCGCGCACATCACAACTACTACAATCCTCGTCAACCGAATCGGCTCCTCAATCCACCCAACAGCAAGAGGAGTTCAGCGAGTATGTTGCTCATCTTCAGCTTCACATGGCGCTACAAGCACGAAATTTGGTTCCTAGACTGACGGCGACACCAGACAGCCGGGAACAACTGCTGCACCAAACCCAAGCAAATTTTGAGAAGTTCGCTTCTCGCCAGATGTTTTAATCGAACAATTTTTTAGTTTTGCATTGATTTAGTTTTGCATTGATGAACGCTTCAATCGAGTCAGGGCTTAGTGCCCTGATTTTTTTTTACCGAATTGACAAATCAAACGGCAAGCGCAAATAGATATCATGCGGATCGTTCATCGCTTTGAGGCTCTCAAGCTGAGATTGCAGCTTTTTCATTTCGCTGGTGAGCGGATCGATCGCAGGCTTCGATTGAACCGAAATCGAACTGGTCAGCGTTTCGATCAGGCGTTGCTCAAACGATCGAGATTTTGGATATTCTTCAATTTGCCAATCGTTGCCCAATTTTGCTTGTTCTGCTGCCGCACGAACCGCGTCTTCAAGTCCACCAATTTGATCCACCAGTCCTAAAGATTTTGCCTCAACGCCTGACCAAACCCGACCTTGAGCAATTTCCGAAACTTTAGACTTTTCCAGCTTGCGGGAGTCTGCCACTTTGGTAATGAACTGATCGTAAGTTCGATTCACCGATGCCTGAATGATTTCTAGTTCTTTTGGGGTTTTGGGACGCGAAATCGTTTGCACATCTGCGAATTTGCCCGTTTTCACCACATCCCAAGTAACGCCATTTTCATTGGCAAGCTTCTTCACGTTGAGCAATCTGCCGAACACCCCGATCGAGCCTGTGATCGTCGTGGGTTCTGCAAAAATCCGGTTCGCATAGGTCGAAATCCAATAGCCACCCGATGCTGCAACATTGCCCATCGAAACAATCACAGGTTTTTCTTTAGCCGTCAGAATGGCTTCTCGCTGAATAATTTCCGAAGCAGTCGCACTTCCACCCGGACTATTCACTCTTAGAACGATCGCTTTGACATCATCATCAAGTCGCAAGTCGCGCAGTTGTTTCGCCAGCCGATCGCCGCCGACTTGTCCGATACCGCCCTGACCATTGACGATTTCGCCTTCGGCATAAACGATCGCAATCTGATTTTTGCTGGTTTTCGAGTCGGCTTTATCTTCTGCAACTTTTGCATAGGTTTTTAAACTAATTTGCCGAAAAGATTTTTCTGGATCATTGTCTCCGGTGAACTTTTTCAGTTCTGCAACCATTTCATCG
>DATJEM010000020.1:0-3765 GCA_035496615.1 Leptolyngbya sp. | reverse complement strand
ATGCACCGATTGAGAGAGGCAGAAGTCTGTGCGTTTACTTAAGTTATTTTCACTCAGGTGAGTCGATGTCTCATCTTTGACCATGATTCGCCGCATTCGGCAATGCTGTAATGCCCGATACACCGCATTTTGAGGAATTAGGTTAATTTTTGGTTAAGGTGAGTTAAACTTAGAACTCAATCAAATCAGATTCCCTCTGATATAGGAGCAAATCGTATCGCGCAACCCAGTGGGCTTTCACTGAAGCGCAAACACCAAAACTTTTTCAAGCAGGAGCTAGTCATGGCAGATCAGCACAATTTCTTATATCCACGCAGCCGCTATCGGGGACAGGTCAAACCAGAAAACCTGGTATTCAATGCAAATTTACAAGAGTTTGCTCAACGAGTCTCGTATATTTCCTGTTTGGAGACTGGCGGCAAAATGACCCCCGAACAATCGTTTCAAGAAATTCGATCGCTGTGGAAGCAACTGAAAAAAAGTCGCAAACAGCTTGGGATTCCCTCCGGCAAAGATTCAGGCGATATGGCAGTCTAAGCTTACGCCAAAATGAGCGGTAAAGCGCATTGGTTAAATTGAGCTAGTGCGCTTTCTAATATTCAAACTAATGTTGAAACTTAAGCTTTTTATCCTTTGAGCGGACAGAATCAGCCCGTAGAATCTCGATCGAGATCTCTAGATTCAACGATGGACACGAAACCGCCTTTACCTCCGTTTACGCTTGAAACTGCAAAAGCCAAAGTTCAAGCGGCTGAAGATGCTTGGAACACTTGCGACCCCGATCGGGTGGCTTTGGCATAGACCGAAGATTCTCAATGGCGCAATCGCTCTGAGTTTTTCAGCGGGCGCGAAGAGATTCGGGCATTTCTTCAGCGCAAGTGGAACAAAGAACTTGAGTATCGGTTGAGAAAACAACTCTGGAGCTTTATGCAGAACCGGATCTCCGTCAAATTTGAATATGAATGGCACGATGATTCGGGACAATGGTACCGCTCTTACGGCAATGAGCAATGGGAGTTTGCCGACAATGGATTGATGCAGCGACGCGAAGCCAGCATCAATGATGTGTTGATTCAAGAATCCGATCGAAAGTTCCGTCAATAGAAGTTTTTGTCGATCGCAACTCAGTTTGATTTCAGATCAGTGAAGAGTCGATCGCAGTGTTCAGATCCGTGGACATTCAGCGCTAAACTCTGAAATGGTTTTGAGCCTGTTGAATTCACTAGATTGATTTATGCGAATGGTTTCTTTTCGTCGCGGATTGATTTTCGCGATCGTGGTTGCGAGCTTAATGGTTCAAGGCGTTTGGCGCAGTCCCGCCAAAGCTGATTTCTTACCTTATTGTCAACAGACCGCAGCGACGATCGCGCAGAAAGATTCTGTCCGGCTTGCAGCCCTGAGCGGTAATCCTGAAGCTCGACAAAAATATCAAGATTTGCTCAACAATCAAGCGAACCAACTGCGGCAATGTCGGAATCAAAACTGGCTAAAAACACAAGGAATTTGGCTACGGCTGTATGAATGTGATGCGCGACCCGGAGCCTTAGAAGAAGTCTTAGATCGGATTGTCGATCGTGGCTACAACGAAGTCTATGTCGAAGCATTCTACAACGGGCAAGTTCTGCTGCCTGCGGCAAACAATTCGACCGCATGGCAATCGGTGGTGCAGTCTCCAAATGTCGATTTACTAGCTCAGATCATTCAGAAAGGACACGATCGAGGTCTGAAAGTTTATGCCTGGATGTTTAGCATGAACTTTGGATATACCTATGCAATGAGACCGGAAAAGCAAGTTTCATTGTTACGCAACGGGCGTGGACAGACCAGCTTTAATGCAAATGTGATTGCGGGGCTGGGAACGGATTTGGGCACGCTCAATTCAGATGAAGCCTTCATCGATCCTTATAGCTTATCTGCCAAGCAAGACTATTACCGCATGATGCAGGAAGTGCTGAAACGCAAGCCGGATGGCGTTCTATTTGATTACATTCGCTATCCTAGAAGTCGAGGCACTGAATCCATTGCGACCAAAGTACAAGACCTTTGGGTGTTTGGGGAAGCATCGCGACGGGCATTGATCGATCGCGGATTGAACAACAAAGGGCGAGAATTGATCAAACGCTACCTCGATCGCGGATCAATCAGCGCGAATGATGTTGCAGCAGTCGATAAGCTGTTTCCCAAAGAAAGGGTTCCGATGTGGCAGGGACGAATGGCGAACGCGATCGATCTGCGCGGTTCGGCAGGTCAACGAGCGGGAGTGTTGCAGACAGAATTGTGGCGATTGAGCGTAGCTCATGCGATGCAAGGCGTTGTCGATTTTCTTAACTTAGCCATCTATCCCGTGCAGCAAGCAGGAATCCCAGCGGGAGCGGTATTTTTTCCAGAAGGCAATCAAACGATCGGACAAGGATTTGATTCGCGTTTACAGCCCTGGGATCGCTTTTCGAGCAAAATTGAATGGCATCCGATGTCTTATGCAACCTGTGGAAATGCAAATTGCATTGTGAGTCAGGTGCAGCGGGTATTGGCTGAAGCGGCTTCGGGAACTAAGGTAGAGCCTGTTCTGGCGGGAATTTGGCAAGAATCGATCAGCAATCGCCCGCCGTTGGAAGTACAAATGGAGGCGTTGAAATCGCTTTCTCCCCGCATTTCCTCAATTAGCCACTTTGCCTATTCTTGGCAAGAACCGCAGTCCGATCGAGACCGGAAGTACTGTGCAGCGCGGAGACTTTAAAGCCCGCCCCGAAACAATCAGAGGCGGGATAGAAAAAAGCTACCCTTGTAATTTTTTCCACCGCTGCTGTAAGTCTTCGATCGTATAAATCGCCCGGAATTTCAGCCCTTGTTGTTGATAAAACGCTGCGCCGCCTTGTTGTCGATCGACCAGCGAAATCACTTCTTCAACTTGATAGCCTGCTGCTCTTAACCGATCGACCGCTTTCATTGCCGATTGTCCAGTTGTGACAACATCTTCTAACACCACAACCGAACTTCCCTTCGGCAAAGTTAGCCCCTCAATATAAGCTTGCGTTCCGTGTCCTTTCGCTTCTTTACGAACAATCAACGCCGCGATCGAGCGACCTTCGTAAGCGGCAACGATACTGGTTGCAGTGACGATCGGATCAGCGCCTAATGTTAATCCGGCAACGGCGATCGTATTGGGTTCAATCAGCGATAACAGCACTCGCCCCACGGCTAAAGCACCTTGAGGATGCAGTGTGACTTGCTTGCCGTTGATATAATAGGTGCTGTGCTGACCTGAAGAGAGGGTGAAGTCTCCTTCTTGATAAGCGCCTGAACAGAATAAATCGAGCAGTCGATCGCGCACTTCATCGATCGAGGCAGTTGCCCAGGGAAATGATTTTGCGTCGAACTTAGTCACATTTGTCATATACGGGCAAACTAATGAATATTACGTGCTGAGAACGGTAGATCTGGTTAAATCGATCACATTGAACCGTAAAACTTACGGATTTAAGCGTGAAATTACCAGTCTACTTGAAACCCAACCAATCATTGAGGATAAAGACTATGGGCGTGAGGATCAAGAGCTTAATTCGCGCAATTCTATTTGGTGGAACCGCTTCGAGTTTGATGGCGATGTCTGCGACCGCACAAGAGGCTTCAGTCTTTCGTCCGAATGAAACTGTCCCAAACGCCGTCGATCGCGCCTATTACGGAGCGCCCGGAGAGTTTTCCGATCGTAATCCCCTCCGAGCCACTCAAACGCTGATCGGCACACCGTTCGGATTTCCCGAAAAC
>DATJEM010000019.1:0-4824 GCA_035496615.1 Leptolyngbya sp. | reverse complement strand
CAGCAACAAGCTTTCAAACAGTCGTATGAAGATGAGACGCTGGATGCGGTCAATTTGTTATTACCGATGATGGGATTCATTGAAGGCACTGATCCCCGAATGATTTCGACGATCGATGCAACGATCGAACACTTGGTCACGAATGGACTCTGTTATCGCTATCACAAGATTGCCTCAGAGACGAAAGGCAACGAAGCTTCGTTTGTCCTTTGTACTTTTTGGTTAATTAATGCTTTGATTTTGGCAGATAGAGTCGATGAAGCGGCGGCTTGGTTTGATCAAATGTTGACCCGCAGTACATCGTTAGGATTGTTTGCTGAAGAGATTGATCCCAAAACGGGTGAACAGTTGGGTAACTTTCCGCAAGCTATTTCGCACGTTGGGGTGATCAATGTTGCCGTTTCGCTGGCGCACGCCGGACATACGGGGCAAGTTTCGGCTCATAGCAAGGCAGCAGCGGATGCAGCCGGACGCGGCGGCAGTGGAATCGGCAGAAGCCGTTAAAACATCCTCTAACGTCCGATACAATTGCAGCAGCCGACACTCCGAGGCTGTCCTGTATGCGATCGACGTAAAAGTCGCTCACCGATCATCTCGAATGGATTATTTTTAGCAATGCGATTGATCTTAATCGAAGACGAACCGGATTTAGGAGATGCGATTAAGCGAGTTCTAAACCACCAAGCTTATATTGTCGATTGGTTTTTGGATGGAACTCAGGCTTGGAGCTACCTCGAAGACCACTGGGCGCAGTATTCTCTAGCTGTGTTTGACTGGATGCTGCCTGGACTCTCTGGGATTGAGCTATGCAAACGGTTGAGAGCAAAAAATAGTTCCTTGCCCGTGCTGATGCTGACAGCAAAAGACCGGATGGAAGAGAAAATTATCGGTCTAGATAGCGGAGCTGATGACTATTTGGTGAAGCCTTTCGGCATGCCCGAACTTTTAGCCCGACTGAGAGCTTTGCAGCGTCGATCGCCCCATTTTCAACCGCGCCAGCTACGAGTCGATTCACTCTCGCTAGAGTATGCCACTCATGCTGTCACTCGTGATTTGCCAGGGGGCGAGAAACACAGGATTGCTCTAACCACCAAAGAATTTCAACTGCTGGAATATTTGATGCGGCATCCTAATCAAATCCTCACTCGCGACCAAATTTTGAATCAGCTTTGGGAGATCGGAGAAGAACCGATTAGCAATGTGGTTGCAGTCCAAGTCCGATTGTTGCGGCGTAAGCTAGGAGATGATAGCAGTAATGCTTTAATTGAAAATATCTATGGGGTCGGCTATCGTCTCAATGCTGATCAGTCACAATGAACCGCTAACACGATGAAACGCCAATGTCTGTTTCAACAAACACGCCTACAGCTTGCGGCTTGGTACGCCGGAGTCATGGGCTGCATTTTGGGCTTGTGTGGGTTTGGAGTTTATCAAACGGTAGCTCATGCCTATCGGGAGACGGTCGATCAGGCGCTAGAATCGGTTGCGATCGCGCTTCAGGGAAGCCTCGTACCTATTTTGCAGCACCCTAAGCAACTCCGGCAAGTTGCACAACAGCTTTCTCTCAAACTGTGTCAACCCGAATGTAGCTCTCACTCTGCGCTATCGACTCGCCAAATTTCGATCGGCGTTGCCCCGATTAGCTACTATCTGCGCTTGTCAAGATACCCAAATGTTCCTGTAGCGATCGCCGGATTATCCTTAGATCAATTACCGCTTACAAGCAACAAAGTTCGCTGGCTAACGCTCAAAACCTCTTCAGGAGAATCCTTTCGCCAAGTTTCACTGCCGCTCCAAGCGGAGAACCAAACTTGGGGCTATTTGCAGGTCGGGCGATCGCTCATTGACTTGGATCAACATCTTGATGCCTTGCTCTTTACGATGCTGATGGGATTTCCAGTGGCATTGGTGATCATTGGCGGATCAAGCTGGTGGCTGGCTGGACTCGCAATGCAGCCAATCTACCGCTCTTATCAGCAAATGGGTCAGTTTACAGCAAATGCGGCGCATGAATTACGCACCCCGATCGCGGCAATGCAGGCGACGATCGAGGCAACATTGATTCAATCGTCAGTAGATTTGCCGGAAAGCTCATTTATCATTACCCTGAAGCGGCAGACGCTTCGGCTGTCTCAGTTAGTCAAAGATCTGCTATTGCTTGCCCGCCTAGAACAACAAGAGACAGTGAATTATGCTGCGTGTTGTTTGAATGATTTGGTTGACGATCTGATTGAGGAACTTGCATTTCTATCGGTTGCGGCACAAGTAACTCTCAAGGCTCAAGTTCAGGCATCAGAACCTGTTGAAGTTTGGGGAAATGCAGTACAGGTTTATCGGTTAGTCTCCAATCTAATTGATAATGCGATTCGATCGACCCCCGCAGGGGGCAGCGTGATTGTTTCTTTAGACCAGAGTGAAAACGCTGCGATCGTAGAGGTGCGAGATACTGGAATCGGGATTGCGCCTGAAGATCAGCGGTATCTCTTCGATCGCTTTTATCGAGTCCAGCCCGATCGTTCTCTTCAGACGGGTGGATCAGGATTGGGACTGCCGATCGCGCAGGGAATCGTTCAAGCACATCAAGGCAGCATTGAAGTCCAGAGCCAACTTGGACAAGGCAGTCGTTTTATTGTGCGGCTGCCCCTTTTCTATCCTTAGAAGTTCTATCCTTAGAAGCATAGCTAGTAGCGAGAGCTAGGTTCATTCAGATAGGACTCTGCTGCGTCTTGACGACGATCGCCGCTGCTTGCTTGAGCTAAGACATCTTGACCTGCTGAAACTAGCACAAAGCCGAACCCAACTTTCGCGCACAGATCGAGAATGGCATAACAAGCCGTTTCAACCCCAACGTCAATCACTCGGAGTCCTTCTGCGCCTAAAATCCAAACGATCGGGTAAGCAATCCACAGGACAACCAGAATGTTTCGTAACTTCTGAAATAGACTATTCACTTTCGGGCTTCTCCGACGTGCCGTAGCGGAAAACTCCGTAAAGAGTGAGGCGATAATCGCTAAAAACGCACCGCAGCTAATGACGTACCAAAGATAGTTGATGGGTGCGGCAGCCAATGTTGCCACAAATCCAGTCACAATCATGAATACATCCGCACCGATGACTCCCATGATCAGTTTGGGGCGAATTCCTGAAATCACGCCCAAGTCTAGCAGCAGCAATGGAGTGGTGATAATCCAGTCTAAGTATCGTCCCCAAAAGACATCTTGTTGTCCATTGAAGTTGAACAAGACCGTTTCACACAGGATCATGCTGAGATAGACCGAGGCAGCCCAGAGGGTAATGAAAAAACTGACCATCGAAAACTCCATGCCTTCTCGATGGCGCTGACCCGCAGCTTTTAGACCAAAGACGATTGAGCCAAGTACCATTCCAATAAAAGCAATCCAAAGCCAAAGCTGAGTCGCAGCAGACATAGGTTACCTCCGCATATCGATATGATTTCAAAGTGTGATTGCATTGAGCGCTGATGCACTCTACCCAATCAATGTAGGAGCTTTGGGCGATCGCAGCGTCCTCCCATTGAAAGAACGCATTGTTCTGACCTTGGAGTGGCACAAGTTTCACTCGATTTTCATTTTTAAATGGAGCTTTGCGATCGAGCTTTGAGGGCTTCAAGCAGTCATGCTGCGATCGCTTTATTGAAAGTGGCACGATCGTTTGATCGGAGCGTCTTTAAGCTGCACTAGCATCAAAACGACTGGCTCATCGCCGACTGTGCCTGAAAGATGACCTTTATGTCCTTGTGCATTTTCCGTTGTTCCCTGGTCTTCTCCAAATGAGATTTCACCCGTGCCCATTTCTACCCGCTGTCCGTCCATCGTTTCCACAAACCAACGTCCCGATAGTGGCACAATCCATTGAGGCTTGGGATTTTCATGCCATTCTCCTACCCAGCCAACGGGCATGACGGTGAACACAACATCGGCATCTGATTGCTTAAGCTGGCTCATCCACTGGGGGGCGGCAGTCGGTGCAATACTTTTTTGCGAAAATTCTTCAAGGGTGCAGCGCGTCTGATGGCTGACTCCCTCGCCATCTGCCCAAACGTGCCAATAGTCGATCGTCGGTGGTTTTGAGCTTTGATCAGAGCTTGATTGAGAGGCGGTAGACTGTTGCGATGACTCAGACATGATCGTTTCCTCATAGAGTTGGGAGATTGATGTTTCAAATTCTAATGATCAAACAACAATGATCAATCCTCTCTATTGCATTCTCAATTCCTGCTAACGATAGAGGTAATTGCTTGCAGACTGCCTTAAATACTCAAGGTATGAATGATCATCTAAAGCCACATATTGCAAAATGATCGAGATCTATGACGATCGAATGCACGAATTAGTTCGTCCTGATGCGTCGCTTGAAAAGCTCACAAGTGGCGCAGTTCACGCGGAAGGTCCAGTCTATTTTCACGAAGACGATAGTATTGTCTGGAGCGATGCTCACGGCAATCAGCTTCTGCGCTGGAGCGTCCAGGATGGCTTGAGTGTTTTACGAGATCCCTCAGACTATCAGAGTGGAAACTATCGAGATTTGGAAGGTCGGCTTGTGGCGTGTTCGTCGGGTCAGCGGGCGATCGTTCGACGCGATTTTGATGGAGCCTGGAAAACCTTAGTCGATCGTTACAAAGATAAACGTCTCAATAGTCCCAACGATCTAGTGGTCAAGCGAGATGGCACTATCTGGTTTAGTGATCCGCCTTATGGTCTGACGCAGGCAAATCAAGGATATGGCGGCAAAGAAGAACAGGCTGGAAGCTATGTGTTTCGATTTGATCCTGTCACAGGTGAAATTAATCCGGTGATCACAGAC
>DATJEM010000018.1:0-5945 GCA_035496615.1 Leptolyngbya sp. | reverse complement strand
TGACTATCTCAACGGTTGCGCTTTGATTGCAACTGAACTCGAACCGCCGCAAGTACTTCAAATTCTTCAGCAGATTGAAACTGATTTTGGGCGGGTTCGACACCAGCGGTGGGATGCCCGTACCCTTGACTTGGATTTGCTTCTGTTTGATGATGTAGTCCTCCGAACCGCTGCGTTAGAAATTCCGCATCCGCGCATGAGCGATCGAGCTTTTGTGCTGGTTCCACTAGCGGAGATTGCGCCAGATTGGATACATCCAGAATTGAATCAGTCGATCGCACAATTAGTGCAAACGCTAGTTCAAACAATCGATACTTCTGACGTGCAAAAACTTTAACCTTCACCTCCTTACCGTCATGGCTCTCGGCTCAGAACCGCCTCAACTGCTTAAACAACGTCTTTTGTACAAGGGTCGCAAGTTCAATTTTGAAGTGAATCATTTGCGCTTGCCCAACAAATCGATCGGCGATTGGGAATGTATTCGGCATCCCGGCGGGGCATTGGTGATTCCGGTTACCCCTGACGGAAAGCTCGTTTTAGTGCGGCAGTATCGGTTTGCCGTGCAGCAGCGATTGTATGAATTTCCGGCGGGAACGGTAGAAGTCGGCGAAAATCCGCTAGAAACGGTACAGCGCGAAGTTCAGGAAGAAACAGGATACAAATCTGAAACGTGGAAAAAACTAGGAGAATTTTTTCTCGCTCCGGGCTATTCGGATGAAGTGATTTATGCGTTTTTGGCGACCGATGCGACGATCGTGGAAAATCCCCCGGCGCAAGATGACGACGAAGATATCGAAGTCATCCTCATGACACTGCCCGAAGTCGAAGCGGCGATCTACGCTGGAGATATTGCCGATTCAAAATCGATTTCTAGTTTTGTCTTGGCGCGACCTCTACTGCTGAATTTGTAAGTTATGTCTGAGTTGATTTTGTTTTGGCATCGTCGGGATCTGCGGATTTCGGATAACGTGGGGCTGGCTGCGGCACGCGATCGATCAGCGAAAGTCGTGGGCGTGTTTTGCCTTGATCCGCTGATTCTCGATCGAGATGATGTTGCTGCGGCAAGAGTGACTTATCTAATCGGCAGCCTGAAATCTTTGCAAGCTCGATATGCTGAAGCGGGGAGTGAATTGTTGATTCTCAAGGCTGATCCCAAAGCAGGCATTCCGAAATTGGCTCGATCGATCAAAGCTGCCGCCGTGTTCTTCAATCAAGATGTTGAACCGTATGGACGCGATCGCGATCAGTCTGTGATCACGGCGCTGAATGAAATTGGGATTGAGACCCAAACCTTTTGGGATCAGCTTTTACACTCACCCGAACAGATCAAATCAGGATCAGGCACACCATATACGGTTTACTCACCGTTTTGGAAGAACTGGAATAGTCAGAAAAAAGCGATTCCTGAGATCGAGCTTGCGGCTGTAGAAGGATTAACCGAAGCGGAACGAGAACAAGCAGAAGAAACGATCGTGCTTCCGACCGCAAAAGATTTGGGCTATCTCTGGGACAATGCTTTAATGCTCGATCCCGGTGAAACGGCTGCACAAGCCCAACTCGAAGAATTTTGCTCCAGCGCGATCAATGAATACCAAGAACAGCGCAATTTTCCCGCGCAACCCGGAACCTCTTTACTCAGTGCAGCATTGAAGTTTGGCGTGATTGGCGTGCGAAAAGTTTGGGCGGCAACGGTGGATGCGGCTGCGCGTCGCGGCGAAACCGATGATATTCGGACTTGGCGACAAGAAATCGCTTGGCGAGAGTTTTATCAGCACGCGATGTATCACTTTCCCGAACTTGCAGAAGGCGCATATCGCGAGGTACTCAAAGATTTTCCCTGGGACAATCATGACCCGTATTTTCAGGCATGGTGTGAAGGTCGAACTGGGTATCCGATCGTGGATGCGGCAATGCGCCAGATGAATGAGACTGCGTGGATGCACAATCGCTGTCGCATGATTGTGGCAAGTTTTCTCACCAAAGATTTATTCGTCGATTATCGATTGGGTGAGAAGTATTTTATGCAGCGGTTATACGATGGTGATTTGTCTGCGAATAATGGGGGTTGGCAGTGGAGTACCTCTAGCGGCATGGATCCGAAACCGCTGAGAATCTTCAATCCTGCAAGTCAAGCGAAAAAGTTTGATGCGGATGCCGAATACATTCGTGAATGGCTGCCCGAACTGCGGAGCGTTGAGACTGCGGATCTTGTGTCTGGCAATATTTCAGCCGCAGACCGCGATCGCGCGAATTACCCCAAGCCGATTATTGATCACAACATTCAACAGCGAAAATTCAAAGAGCGCTACCAGGCACAAAAAAATGCAATGGGATCACAAGGGTGAGACTCGATCGCGTAAAGTTGCTAGTCTGCAAGCCGAATCGCGTTAACGATCGCTTGAGTTTGAGATTACAAAAAGCGCTTGTCCAACCGCAACCATTTGCCCTGGGCTACAAAGCACTTCAAGCACAGTTCCGGAAGTTGGAGCAGCGATCGAAATCTCCATTTTCATGGATTCCAAAATTAAGAGCGCATCGCCCTCAGCCACTTCTGCACCTTGCTCGACTAGAATTTGCCAAACGCTAGCAGGAACGTGGGCAACAACAGCTTGACTATTTTCAGGTAAATCGAGGCTGGCTTCGTCGCTGGCAAGAGCCGCAAGATCAGTAATTTGATCAGTGATTTGATCAGTGAGTAGATTGTTGGCGCTCCATCGATCGCGCTCTGCTTCAAAGGCGGATTGCTGTTTGGTTTTGAATGCGATCGTTTCGTCAGCAATCGAACTGAGAAACTCATTGTACTGTCGTAAGCTAAATGTTGTGGGTTCAATCTCAAGCTGAACTTTGCCTTGAATAAAATCATTGCGATATTGCAATAGCTCTGAAGCAGAGATCGGATAAAACCGAATTTGATCAAAGAACCGCAGTAGCCACGGTTTACCAGGTTCAAAGTCTGCCGTTTGATGGAATGTGTTCCACATTTGCACGGTGCGACCGACAAATTGATAGCCTCCGGGTCCTTCCATGCCATAGACGCATAGATAAGCGCCGCCAATTCCAACTGCGTTTTCGGGAGTCCAGGTACGGGCGGGATTGTATTTTGTTGTGACTAATCGATGACGCGGATCGATCGGAGTTGCCACCGGCGCGCCTAGATAAACATCCCCTAGCCCCAATACAAGGTAGCTTGCGCTGAAAACAATGTCGTAAACCTGCTGAATGTTATCTAAGCCATTCATTCGACGAATAAATTCAATGTTACTGGGACACCAGGGCGCTTTGGGATTGACTGATCGCGTGTACTTTTCGATCGCCAATTGAGTCGATTCGTCATCCCAGGACAAAGGTAAATGAACAATGCGCGTAGGGATTTCGATGTCTGCGATCGCAGATAGTTCTGTCTCTGCGGTAGTTAGTATTTCTAATAAGTTCTCTAACGGTAAAACGCGATTGTTGTAGTGAATTTGTAGCGATCGAATTCCGGGTGTAAGTTCCCAAATTCCAGTAAGAGACTGTTGTTCTAGCCAGGTCATCAGTGCATGAACGCGAAAGCGAAGATTTAAGTCTAGAACCAGTTCACCATATTCGACTAAAAGATACTTATCTCCCGATCGTCGGTAAGTCACAGCAATTGAATTGGGTAGATTGGGTATTGTGTGTAAGATTGCTGGTGCTAGGTTGCTTGTTTCAAAACTTCTAACGGGTGTGGGTTGTAAGGTTGAAATCTGTGATTCTTGATCAATTTCTTTTTGTATAGCTTCTTCCAGGCTCATTCGACGAAATCGAACGGTGTTTCCGGGCTTCAGTTGTCCAATTTTCCACAGTTCTGCTTGTACGATCGTCGCGGGACAGACAAAGCCTCCTAAGCTTGGACCATCGGGACCCAAAATGATTGGCATATCGCCTGTGAAATCGAGAGTTCCGATCGCGTAAGCATTGTCGTGAATGTTGGACGGATGTAGTCCCGCTTCCCCGCCGTCTTGACGCGCCCATTCCGGTTTTGGGCCGATCAATCGGACTCCGGTTCGCGCAGAGTTGTAATGCACTTCCCAATCCGTTGAGAACAGCATTTCGATGTCTGCTTCGGTGAAAAAATCGGGTGCGCCATGCGGCCCGTACAGGACACCAATTTCCCACCGATCGGGATAGTTTGGAATCAATTCGGCAGGTAAGGTTAAAGGCTCAAAAGCACTGATAGAATTAATCTTGAGAACATCACCTACCCGCAAAGTTCTTCCACAATGTCCGCCAAATTTTCCTAAAGTGAACGTTGATCGACTGCCCAAATAATCAGGAACATTAAAACCCTGTCGAACAGCAAGATAAGTCCGGACTCCGTTTCCTTGAATGCTTTTGAGCTGCAAAATGCTGCCTGCTTTGACTGCGATCGCACTCCAAAACGGCGCAGTCTCACCGTCTAATTCAGCTTGCATCGGTGCGCCCGTCAAACAAATCACAGTATCGGCGTTGAATCGCAGGGTTGAGCCTGTAATCGTCATTTCTAAAGCTGCCGCTGTTTCGGAATTGCCAACCAGCCGATTCGCAAATCGCAGTGCTAAAGCGTCCATTGCACCAGAAGGCGGAACGCCTACATTCCAGTAGCCAACCCGTCCGGGATAGTCCTGAATCGAGCTAAAAGCTCCTGCTTCCAGAACATCGATCGTAAGAGGTTTATACGGAAAGCTTGCTAAAAATCGCGTGCTAACATTGCCATCATTAAAGCTTTGATCCTCAAGAATCTGCCGTAGATAGTCTAAATTTGTTTCAATTCCAGCAATTTGAGACTGATCTAAGGCGAGTTTGAGTTGTTCGATCGCGCGTTCTCGTGTGGGTTCATGCACAATTAGCTTTGCAATCAGTGGATCATAGTAGGGCGTAATTTCTGTTCCACGATCGATCCAAGTATCACAGCGAATTTTTTCAGGAAATTGAACTTCGGTTAATGTTCCTGAACTGGGCTGGAAGTTTTTACCGGGATCTTCAGCATACAATCGCACCTGAATCGAATGTCCTTGAGGCTGAGATTGATAGTGATCAAGAAAAGCGCGATCGCCAGAGGCTAACCTCACCATCCATTCGACCAAATCAACTTGATTGACTGCTTCAGTCACCCCATGTTCAACCTGTAGCCGAGTATTGACTTCTAGAAAATAGAACTCAGCGCGATCGACATCAAACACAAACTCTACGGTTCCCGCCGATTGATAGTTCACCGCTCGACCTAATCGCAATGCCGCCTCAAAAAGCTGCTGTCGCAAACTTTCGCTGATTCCAGGTGCAGGAGTCTCTTCAATCACTTTTTGGTTGCGCCGCTGCACAGAACAATCCCGCTCACCTAAAGCAATGACATTGCCGTCTCCATCCCCAAAAATCTGCACTTCGATATGTCTTGCCTGTTCGACGTACCGTTCTAGATAAACCCCGCCTTGTTTGAAGTTATTCTGACTCAATCGCTGAACGGTTTGGAATAAGTCTGCAAGCTGATCTGGACTGTGACAAAGCTGCAAACCAATCCCGCCGCCGCCTGCGGTACTTTTGATCATGATCGGATAGCCGATCGCGATCGCGTGTTGACGAGCTTGTTCTACACTGTCCAATAAAGCGGTTCCTGGTAACAATGAAACCTGATTCTGTGCTGCCAATTCTCGCGCTGTATGCTTCAAGCCAAAGCTCCGCATTTGCTCCGGGGTAGGACCAATAAAGACAATCCCTTCTGCCGCGCAAGCTTCTGCAAACTCAGCATTCTCGCTCAAAAACCCATAGCCTGGATGAATCGCTTCTGCTTGAGTTTGTTTTGCTGCTTCTAGAATTCGCTCCCAGCGCAAATAACTATCAGCCGCAAGGGCAGAACCGATCGCAACCGATTCGCTTGCCCTTGAGACATGACGCGCATATCGATCGGCTTCAGAATAAACCGCTACAGAGGCAATGTTTAATCGATCGAG
>DATJEM010000017.1:0-16751 GCA_035496615.1 Leptolyngbya sp. | reverse complement strand
CAAATTCCAGACTCCCAAATCTCCAAAGTTGCTGACTTTATCCTCTGCACCAAAACCCACCAATCCGATGATCCAGACGCTCAGATTTTGCTAGATGCGGATCTGGCAATTTTAAATGCAGAACCCACTCAGTACTGGAACTACGCTCGATCGATTCGGCGGGAATATGCGTGGGTCTCTGACATCGCCTATCGAGCAGGTCGGCAGCAGGTTTTAGAAAAATTTCTCGATCGTTGGGAACGGCAGACTTTATATTTTTTGCCAGGATTGGAGCAGCGAGCAGGCGCAAATCTGCGATCGGAACTTCGGTATCTTCAAGAGAACCAGGAAATATTTTGATCAAATCGCGTCAGACGGCACTTTCTTTGGTATCTTAGATAAGGCTTAGGCGGATGTGGCGGAATTGGTATACGCGCACGCTTGAGGTGCGTGTGGCATTGCCTTGCGAGTTCGAGTCTCGCCATCCGCATGAAGTTAGAAGGGGAAGCTTACCACTTCCCTTTTCTTTTGAGAATTTTTGGGCACAGAGCGATCGAGAGACGCAGGCAATAGAAAAGCAGCACCGACTGGCAAAGACGACGATCGCTGGGAATTGAGCTAGAAAAAGTCTAAATACAATGAAATGTAAACGAAGTTGTAAACAAATATTTCAATAGGTAGATCTATTCATGAAACTATCGAGGGATTTAGCTACGCTTTAGGATAGAGAAGGAGGATAAATCAATGACGACTGTGCCAGATAGCATTAGCATGATCGACCTATCGAGACTTTGGATTCAGAAGGCGCTTGAAGAGATCGCAGCAGAAAGTGAGCAGACTGAACAAGAGATCGAAATTGAAGAGGAAGAATAGATCCTCCAGCTTTTTTCAAAAAATGAAATGGTCTAGACCGATAGATTTACAGGGCTTGAAAGGTTTTGTAAATTTACCGAGCTAGACCATTAGCTTTAGGAATTCGATCGATCACGCGATAAGAACCGATCGATCGAGAAATTCCCGCCGCCGCCAACCGTGAACAAAAGATAGCAAATCGCATACAGCGAAGCCGTTTCTAATGGCGCAACCTGCAATCCTGTATCTTTCAGATGGAAATAGACTGCAATTAGCATTGTGAACAACAGGGACAATGCACTCATCCGGGTTAAAACCCCAAAAATTAATAGAATCGAAGCCACAATTTCTGTATAAGCAGCACAGTAAGTAAAAAATACTGGAAACGGCAATCCGATCACATTCACTACGTGATCGATAAACCCTTGAACGTCTGCTAATTTGCTGAATCCATTGTGAATCATCAATGCGCCAACGATGACACGCGCACCGAGCCAAGCCACTTGAAACGAAGAATTCTGGCTAAGGTTTGACTGTAAGAGCGTAGAAAAAAACGATCGCTCAGACTGAGTAACGGTCATATCAATTGTTTCTCAAATGCAACATTTGCATCTTAGCGAACTGACGATCGAAAAGCTCATCGATCGAGATCGTTACATAACTAAACTTCCAAAATGGTTCTCCATTTGATGCTTGTTCTAAGATGATGAAAGAAGTCTTTAGATAGACGGTTGCTGCATGATTCGCTGTTACCGTTAACGGAACAATACATCACTCATTTAGGCAAGGATAAACGTATGTCGCACTTTAGTACACTCCGTAGCAAAATCACAAACGCAGAATTGCTCAAGTCCTCCCTCCAAGATCTTGGTTTTACCGTGGAAACGGATGCCGAAGTTCGGGGAATGGGCTGTCAGCGCGTTCATGCTGACATTGTGGCGGTGTTGGATGGCAGCTACGATATCGGTTGGGTACACAACGAAGATGGAACTTTTAGCATTGTGGCAGATTTGTGGGGTGTGGCAAGAAAGCACAACCTTGCAGAATTGATGACCGCAGTGAATCAGAAATATGCTGTACAGCAAACTCTCAGCACCGTTGCAAAACGTCCTGGCTTACAAAATGCAAATGTTCAAGTGATGGTTCGTAACTAAGCTGCGCGATCGCACAGCATGACCAAACCTCAGCATTAGGAAAGAAGCCTTTACAAAATAGTAAGGGCTTCTTTTTTGTCGCTCTTTGGAGTTACTTTGCCGAGCCACTTAGGACAGCGTTGCCGTCTTTGAAATCGATATCTTTAACGGTTAGTCCCCGAAGTTGGAGTTCGACATTTAGCTGATCTTGAACTTTTTCGGGAGAAGTGCCCAAACGATCGGCAACTTCAGCGATCGTAAAACTCAGGTTTCCGACCTGAATTTTAGCGTTTTGGTCAAACCGCAGTTTGCCATTTTGAATTTCAGGCTTACCCTCGACACCGATGTAAACTTTGCGATCGCTCATCGGAATTTTTTGGGTGATTTCTGTTAGCAATGCCTGCTGCTGGGATCCCAAACCGCTCTCTTTCAACGCTTTAACATCTACGACTGCTCCCGTTTTTAAGGTGTCATTCTTCACGGACGTATGAAATCCTTTGACAGAGCTTGGTAGAGGCTGCCCGCCGCGTTTCTCGGCAATTTTTGTTACTAATAAATCATTCAGTTCTTGAGAATTGAGCGCGACCTGAACAGATTTACGATCGTTAGAAGCCTGACTTGGATGCGAGTTCGGCGCAATATTTCTACTAGTGGATTCCGAAAGGGGGGCGCTTAGATTTGGAGTGGCTTGAATTTTTGCTGTGATTTTGTTTTCAACGGCTATACCCGATTTTTGCATCTGTGCATCGGTTGAAGAATTGCTTTGTTCTTGCTTATACCATTCTGGCAATTGGGTCAATTGATGCCAGAAATAATACCCGCCCAACGCCGCTCCAGCGACAATTCCGGTTGATAGCAACAGAAACAACATTCCTGATTTTTTCACAACTACCTCAAGTCATTCTTTGGGATCTCTCAGACAATCTATTACGTTCACTCAACTTCTGCAATGTTCTCAAACTAGGTGTCAACAAAAACGAACATCCCCAACAAGCCCAGTTCCTTCGCTAAAATGGAAAAAACTACCAGGCTGGATTCATGATTCCTACCGTGATTGAAACTTCCGGACGGGGCGAACGCGCCTTTGATATTTATTCCCGATTGTTGCGGGAGCGAATTGTTTTTCTTGGTAGCGCGATCGATTCTGAAGTTGCAAACCTCATCGTTGCTCAACTCCTATTTCTCGAATCTGAAGATCCAGATAAGGACATTTATCTTTATGTCAATTCTCCGGGTGGATCAGTGTCGGCTGGAATGGGCATCTACGACACAATCAAGCAGATTCGTCCAGATGTATCAACAATTTGTGTTGGGTTTGCTGCAAGTATGGGTGCGTTTCTGCTCAGTGCTGGAACGAAAGGCAAGCGGATGAGCCTGCCGCATTCGCGAATTATGATTCACCAGCCTTTGGGCGGCGCACAAGGACAAGCCACGGATATCGAAATTCAGGCGAAAGAAATCCTTTATCTCAAACAGCGCTTAAATTCGTTGTTGGCAGATCATACGGGGCAGCCGATCGAGCGGATCGAAAACGATACCGAGCGTGATTTCTTTATGTCTGCACAAGAAGCTAAAGACTACGGACTGGTTGATCAAGTGATCGATCGTCGTCCGTCTGCGATGCGTCCGGTTGCTGTGGGTTAATTGGGGTGAGCTAAGAATTTGCCTGAAACGGCATTTGTTGATTTAAGCGCTGGATTGACTCATCGATCTGGCGCTTTTTCTCGCGTTCTTGGGCGATTGCCGCCATCACCCGCGCGGTGATTTGCTCGACCGTTTCGCCGGATGCAATTTGAATATGAATATCGGCTTGA
The DNA here is from genome assembly GCA_035496615.1 of Leptolyngbya sp. GTDB lineage: Bacteria > Cyanobacteriota > Cyanobacteriia > Leptolyngbyales > Leptolyngbyaceae > Leptolyngbya. The sequence continues at coordinate 12,973 of DATJEM010000017.1, read as the reverse complement.
GCATAGTACGATCGACGCGCTTCAGATAGCTGAGTTAAGCGATCGGTTAAATCTTGATTCTGCAACAACGGGCGAGTCGTATCATTGCTCAATCGTTCTCGAAGCTGTTCGATCGAGGCATCAAGCCACACAATCACCCCGTGTCTGAGATAGCTCCAATTCTCCGGCGCAAGGACAATTCCGCCCCCGGTGGCGACGACTCGTCGTAGTCGAGCCGAAACCTGCGACAAGGTAGCCGTTTCCAACTGGCGAAAGATCGATTCTCCTGAATCTGCGAAGATCGCTGAAACACTTTGCCCAGTAGCTTGTTCGATGAATTGATCGACATCAAGAAACTCATAATCGAGTTGTTTTGCGAGGGCTTGTCCGATCGTGGTTTTTCCGACTCCCATCATCCCAACGAGAAACACGCTCACACCGTTTAACATCAGCCTTCATCCTCATCTAAATTTCGTGCTGGCGGTCGAATGACGCGATAATCTGCGTCCACGACATCGGGTGGTTTTGGCACTGAGGGTTCGCGGTAAGTGTAGGAATAGGTCGAACCCGATCGCGTTCCGGTGGTCGGCTGCTGTTTGACTTCAAAGTCTCGTCTGGGTCGTTGAGGCTGATCAATCCAATCGTCGTCACCCTCGTTTAGCCAATCGTCTGCATCGGTTGGAGGTTTTGTCGCGGGTTCGCGGGGAGGTTGGACATAGGTATAACCCGCTGTCGGCTCTGAACGAACGGTTTGACGCTCCGATCGACGCGCCGTAACTCTTGCCAATCCAAACAGTGCCGTGATCACCAATGTGGTTGCAACTCCAAGCGCGATCGCTCCCAAAATCCACAGCGGTAAGGGGAGCGCGATCGAGGGCATTCCTAAGAAAACCAGCGACATGGGTACCCCCCAATTAGAAATTGCGAAAATCGCGAGAAAACCAACGATCGCAATCAGCAGAACAAAACGCAGAAGAGACATGAGAGGAACCCACGCTAAAATCGCCTAATTAAGGTTTACTAACTAGCTTAACGTATTCGGCTGACTCGATCGAGGCTGTGGTTTTACATCCTGATCTACACAAGCTAGTCTGTACAAGCGATGAAGTCTGTTCCAGATTCGCAACTAAAATAAGATTGCTGCATTTTGATCGCAATGATCCAATTTCCTTATGCCAAATCGCTTAGTTCATGCTCAGAGCCTCTATTTGCGAAAGCACGCGGACAATCCGATCGAGTGGTGGGCGTGGGGAGAGGATGCGATCGAACAGGCGCGACGCGAAAATAAGATTATTTTTCTATCGATTGGATATTCTTCTTGTCACTGGTGTACGGTGATGGAAGGTGAGGCGTTTTCGGATTTGACGATCGCGGATTATTTAAACGAGAACTATCTACCGATTAAGGTCGATCGCGAAGAGCGTCCAGATCTCGACAGTATCTATATGCAGGCGCTTCAGATGATGACTGGGCAAGGTGGATGGCCCTTGAATATTTTTCTGACACCGGATGATTTAGTGCCTTTTTATGGTGGAACCTACTTTCCGATCGATGAGAAGTATGGACGACCGGGATTGTTGCACGTTCTGCAAACGTTGAGGCGGCTTTATGAGGACGATCGCGCCCGGCTTGATTCAGTCAAAGCGGAGATTCTCACGAACTTACAAAACTCTGTGCTGCTGCCCACTCAAACTTTAACGAACGGACTCTTGAAAGATGGGTTGGAATACACTACAGGAATTGTGTCTGCACAGATGCCCGGAACGCGATTTCCGATGATTCCTTACGCGGATGGGGCACTCCATGCGGTGCGGTTTGAGTTCGATCAATACAATGCTCTAGAAGCCACCACACAACGCGGCTTAGATCTGGCGTTGGGGGGGATCTTTGATCATGTTGCAGGTGGATTTCATCGCTATACGGTTGATCCAACTTGGACAGTGCCGCACTTTGAAAAGATGCTGTATGACAATGGGCAGATTGTAGAATATCTGGCGAATCTTTGGGCATTGGGTGTAAAAAAACCTGCGTTTGAAAGAGCGATCGTTCAAACCGTTCAATGGCTCAAGCGCGAGATGACTGCACCAGAAGGCTATTTCTATGCCGCGCAGGATGCAGATAGCTTCGCCACTCCTGAAGCTGTAGAACCTGAAGAAGGGGCATTCTATGTTTGGAAATACGCCGAACTTCAGAATTTACTCACGCCTGAAGAGTTAGCGGAACTATCGGAACAGTTCACGATCGAGCCATCTGGCAATTTTGAAGGCGCGATCGTGCTGCAGCGAACCCAGTCCGATCGACTTTCGGATAGTCTTGAAACCGCTTTAAATAAGCTCTTTGAGGTTCGATATGGAGCTTCGATCGGGGATACGTTTCCGCCTGCGCGGGATGCGATCGAAGCTAAATCGATCTCTTGGTCGGGACGAATTCCCGCCGTGACGGATACCAAAATGATTGTTGCTTGGAATAGCTTAATGATCTCAGGATTGGCTCGATCGTATGCCGTTTTTCGAGATTTAGAATCGCTCGAACTCGCAACCCAAGCCGCAGAATTTATCTTACAGAATCAATGGATCGATCAACGTTTTTACCGAGTTAACTATAACGGCACGGTTGAAGTGCTGGCTCAATCCGAAGATTTTGCATTGTTGATCAAAGCATTATTAGATCTCCATCAAGCAACCCGCAGCCTTCAATCTGATGCACCCGAAACCCAAACGGACTGGTTAGCCGCAGCAATTCGGGTTCAAGATGAATTTGATGAATACCTTTGGAGTGTGGAACTGAGTGGATATTACAACACTGCAAAAGATGCCAGTCGAGATCTGTTGATTCGAGAACGGAGCTATGTGGATAGTGCAACTCCTTCTGCCAACGGCATTGCGATCGCGAATCTTGTCCGCCTCTCATTGCTTACCGAGAACTTAGATTACTTCGATCGTGCAGAACAAGCGCTACAGGCATTCGCAAGCATCATGGAACAATCGCCTTCTGCTTGTCCCACCTTGTTTACTGCGCTCGATTGGTTTCGCAATCAAACTTTGATTCGGAGTACGATCGAGCAAATTGCCCAGCTTGAAACGCAGTACTTACCTACAGCAATGTTTGCTGTGACGGATTTGCCAGAAGATACGATCGCGCTAGTCTGCCAAGGTCTAAGTTGTAAGGAACCTGCCCGCAGTCCAGAACAATTCATGCAGCAGCTTAAACAAAGCCAAGACCGTAGCATCTAACGCAGCGGAATAAACGGAAACACCTTTTTGACGAACCTGCGTAAGCGCAGCAGGTTGATTGTTTTTCTAAGCCCTGGTGAAACTTGGTTGCGGGGATTCTCCGGCGGACTTTTCTGGAGTTCGGCTTGGAGTTCGAGATATTCGGCAGCGGTCAGTAAAGTGTTATCAAGCGGCGATCGAGCATCGGTGATGATTTCCGTCCGCGCCACTTCTTCTGGCTGATCGTCCGGTGGCGGTAGCGCAACAGCGGGCATTGCAGCGGTACTGATCAAAAAGGCAAGCAGCGAGGATTTTAGCGGCGATTTCATAGTGCAAAGTCAATTTCATAGTGCAGAGTAAAAGGTGAGTGCAGCGCTACCGTAGCGTTTTTGGCGAACGGCGGTTAAAGATAGATGGGGTACAACATCAGGAAGAACAAGCTTGGGACGATGCTCGACCGCAAGTTCGCCATCAGGAGCCAATAGCTTCAGAGTCGCGATCGCATTTAACACCGGAACATACAGTTCACTCGCATACGGTGGATCAAAATAGATATGATCAAACTGCTGCCCCGATAGTTTTTCCAATCGTTTCATCACATCGCCGCGCAACAATTGATAGGTTTGCTCAGGCTTGACGACCTGCTGCCAATTTTGCTCAATCACCGTACAAGCGCGGGGAGATTGCTCGATGCCCACCACGATCGCCGCCCCTCGACACAATGCTTCTGCACCCATTGATCCGCTGCCTGCACAGAGATCAAGCCATCGACAGTGTTCGATCGAGCCTTGCCAAATGTTAAACACTGCTTCACGCACTCGCGCTAACGTTGGGCGAGTGTCTTGTCCAGGAAGGGTTTTGAGCGATCGATTACCGTAAATCCGTAAGCTCATACGTTTAAAGGCTGGCGCTGATTCACAAATTGCACAAAGTTTGATAAAAGCTGCAATCCTGCTGTAGAAGACTTTTCGGGGTGAAACTGTACCGCCATCAAATTTTGACGCGCGATCGCAGCCGTTACAGCCTGGGTTCCATGCGTAATGGTTGCAGCGCGAAGGGTGATATCACTCGGTTCAACGTAATAAGAATGCACAAAATACATCCAGGGATTGTCACCTAGATTTTGCCACAGAGAACAATCGGGCTGTGTAAAATCTAGGTGATTCCATCCCATGTGTGGAACGGTGTTCGCAGGTTCGTGCTGAAAGCGTTTTACTGTTCCAGGAACAATGCCCAATCCGGGTTCTTGACCTTCTTCGCTCGATTCAAATAGAATTTGTAAGCCTAAACAGATGCCCAAAAAGGGCTTGCCGCTGTCGATCGCATCTTTAATGGGTTGCACCAGATCCCGCGATCGTAGATGCTGAACTGCGGGATCAAATGCCCCCACTCCCGGTAGCACCACTGCATCCGCTCGCTCAATCTCTTTGGCAGAATCGGTGACAAGCGTTGTTGCGCCAGCATTATCTAGACCCTTGCAAGCAGAGTGCAAATTTCCCATGTCATAATCGACAACCGCGATCGTTGGCATTTTTCAATCCTTTAATCTAATCCCTAAGATCTTAGATGAAAATTTTACTAACTTCGTTTGCCACTTGGAAAAAACATCAGCGATCGAATGCGTCGGAAGATTTGATTCAGGCAGTTTTGGAGCGCGATCGCTTCGATCAAAACTGCTACTTTCTCAGAAATCTTCCGGTTGATTTTGAACTTGCACCAAAATTGGTGATCGAGAAAATCACCGAGATTCAGCCCGATGTTACGATCTGTTGCGGAATGGCAGAAAACCGCTCGCGACTTTCAATCGAATCAACTGGCAAGTTTCACAGCAAAATCTTAAGATCGCGCTTGGATTTAGCAAGCTTAGTTGAATCGACGATCGCCACGGAGATCAGCCACGATGCCGGGAATTTTGTTTGCAATTATCTTTACTATCGCGTTCTCAAATCTCTAGAAGCCCAACCGCAACACTGTGTTTTTGTTCATGTCCCGATTTTGACAGCGAGCAACTTAGAAACGATCGTTCAGGACTTTTTAGAGATTGTCGATCGTCTTGCGATCTCACCTCTAGCCTCAACGTCGTAGCAAACTGTGAAATCCTGTGAAATCTGGGATCTCCCACTAAAATTCACCGAAAAGCGCCCCGGTTTCCTCGATCGACAAATCGCAATCTCGTTTCCTGCCCAATCTGATGTCTGATTGAGAATCAGAAGCGACAAAGCATCAGCCGAAAAAACGGCAAGATCCGCTCAATGAGCAAGGGTTGAAAAAAGCCCGTGATGAGGATTGAACTCATGACCTCACCCTTACCAAGGGTGTGCTCTACCACTGAGCCACACGGGCGAAATAGAGGCAAGTGTAGCTTTTGGGACTTCCTCAGCGCACTTGCTCTATGTGAATATGGGCCGAGCTGGATTTGAACCAGCGTAGGCGTAGCCAGCGGATTTACAGTCCGCCCCCATTAACCGCTCGGGCATCGACCCTTGTTATTCACAGTAATTTATCGTAGCACATCATTGGCAGTTGTATCCGCACCACGATCGAAAAAATTATTTTACCGGATCAACCGCTAGTACCGGAATCAAAAATTGCGTCAAGGTATGAGCATCCACTCCAAGCTCTGTGCGCGTTTGAGCCGCCAGAATCCCAGCTTGCGAGTGCCACCAGGCTGCGGCTTGCGTGAGATCTAACAGAGAGATTTTGCTTTGAGCCGCGAGATGTTGCGCCAAAAGTCCGCCCAAAAGTCCAGTCAAAACATCGCCGCTTCCTCCTCGTGCCAATGCCGGAGTGCTGTTGGAGATAATTCTGGTTTGCGCCTGTGGGTTGGCGATCGCAGTCCTTGCCCCTTTCAATAGCACGATCGCACCCGTCGATTTTGCCGCTGTCTGCACCGCAGTCGCTCGACACTCCAAGCTAATCTCTGGAAACAATCGCTTAAACTCACCGATGTGAGGAGTCAAGATCGTTTCGGCTTGGCGGTTTTGCAGCGTTGGGATCGTGCCAAAGTTCGAGAGCGCGTTTAAACCATCGGCATCTAGAACACTGGCTCGATCGCTGTCTAAGACTTGCCGCACGATCGCCGCTGCATCTAACGTTAAGCCCGGCCCACACGCGATCGCATCAAACTCGCTCCAATCGAGATCCGGCAGGCGTGCGATCGCGCCCGATTCCGTCTCCGGGCAACCGATCACTAAAGCTTCGGGAAGGTGAGACGACAGCATCCATTTCAGCGATTCCGGAACGGCGATCGAGAGCATCCCGACTCCGCTCGATCGCGCCCCCAATCCGCTCAATAACGCACCGCCAGAGTAGCGACGGGAGCCGCAGATTAAGAGCAGATGCCCCATTTTATATTTGTAAGTTGAGGCGGGGCGAGTGAGCGGCAAAGCGGCAAGCGCTAATTCAGGAGTCACGCGCTGAAGCGAAGGCGATTCTCCTAGCACAGCGGTAATATCCGCTAGCGGAATGTCAAAATCAATTCGTTCAGCGTGTCCAACAAATTCGAGTGCCCGATCTTGCAATAAACCGAGCTTCCATAAACCGAGACAAAATGTATGGGTCGATCGAATTGCAGTTCCAAGCGCTTTTCCCGTATCGGTGTCGAGTCCAGAAGGTAGATCAATGCTAACGATCGGAATCTGCCATTCATTCATCTGATGGACGATCCCAGCGATCGGATCTTCGATCGATCGAGTTAAGCCAAATCCAAACAAGCCATCAATTAAAACGTCGGACGATCGCAAGTGATCGATCTCGGATTCACAAGGAATTCCTAGACTTTTAGCGTATTGTAAATGGCTGGCGGTCAGATCTTTGAGACGCGAAAAGGGGCAGCACAGACGAACTTCGTAACCCCGAAAGGACAACTCTCGCGCCACAACCAACGCATCGCCGCCATTATGACCGGAGCCGACGAGAACCCCGACTCTACAGGGCGAAGGATATAAACGAGCAATGCGATCGCTAATTCTACTCGATACTTTTTCCATCAATGCTGCCACGGGCATTCCCGCCGCGAACAAGCGGTTTTCAATCGATCGCATCTGGTCAGCAGTAACAATCACTCGATCGAGTTGCTCTAATGTGCGTGAAGAACTCACAGTTTCAATTCCAATCACAGCACTTTTAGGCTACCAAGTAACCGCAACCTCTCCGAACTTTTGCTTCTAAGAACTTTTGCTCGGCTGCATCATCTTCAAATAGGCAAATGTAGACACAAAGAAAAAAGGCACGAAAAACCAGTCTGGTGAATTACGGTACACCCAGACCATCAGAACTAGCCAGCAAATTAGACTGACCAGAGCAAGCATCTCACGCATAGAGTACCTCGGCGATTTCCAGGGAGTAGTTCATTCTTCAGCAGTTTTACCGAGAAATCAGGCAAAGTCGATCAACAGATCGGATAAGCCTTGATGAAGATTGCCGTCCGTTCACTGCTCACCTAAGAATCGAGCCTATCAGTGAGGCTAACGAACCCTAAACGCTGACACATCTGACTAAAGAAAGACCCTGCAAGTACGGACTCCCCCAAATCACACATGACTCGGAACCGGAAGAGCTTCGCTACAATGAACGAAAACCACCCCGAATACCGCGTGAGGCTTGCTTAATGCAATCACCGACCCTTTTGATTTCCAAAGAGCTACCCAGCTTGAACTATACCTACACGCCCGATCGTTTCGATGAAACGTGGGAGGCTCCGCTTTCGATTCTGCTTGGACTCGGACGAGCAGCGGGGGCGGACTTTATCGAATTTTTCCTGGAGCGCGTCAACTACATTAGCTGCATGGCAGAAGATGACGCGATTACCAGCATTTCGCCCCGATTGGCAACCGGAGCCGGGGTGCGCGTGTTTCGTGGCAAGGCGGACTGTTACGTTTCAACCAACGATTTGTCGTTTAACGGACTGAAAGCGGCACTGGAAAAAGGGTTATCAATTATGGGGCTGCATCTGCCTGCTCCAAATTCTTTCGTTCCAGAAATTTACCTCGAACCGTTGCGCGACTATGCGACCAAAAAAGGTAAAGAGGGATGGCTTGACCAGTCGAGTTCGATGCGGGAAATGGGCGATGTGTTGCTTGCGGCAAACGGATCGCTGGCTCAACAGGCGAGTCATATTCAATCTCGTCGTGCGGTCTATTTCCGCGATTGGCAAGAAGTCTTGGTGGCATCGAGCGATGGCACGTTTGCGCGGGACATTCGCCTAACGCAGTCGGTTGGGTATAGCTTGCTGTGTTCAGAGGGCACGAATCGATCGTCGATCAATAAGCGCGTTGGCAGCACGAGCGAACCTGATTTTCTCAGAACTTGGAACTACGCGAACGATGCGGCAGAAGTGGCAGAATCGGCGGCGAAAATGCTGTACGCCGAGTATGTCGAATCGGGCAATTATCCGGTAATCATGGCAAATGAGTTTGGCGGCGTAATCTTTCACGAAGCCTGCGGACACTTGCTGGAAACGACGCAAATCGAACGTAAAACGACTCCGTTTGCTGAGAAAAAAGGCGAGAAAATCGCGCATGAAAATCTCACCGCTTGGGATGAAGGGATCACGCCCGATGCCTTTGGCACGATCGATATGGATGACGAAGGTATGCCCGCACAGCGGACGTTGCTGATCGAAAATGGCATTTTGAAAAACTTTATCTCCGATCGCGCCGGATCAATGAGAACTGGACATCCGAGAACCGGAAGCGGTCGCCGTCAAGGATACACTTACGCGGCTGCGAGTCGGATGAGAAACACGTATATTGCTCCCGGCAAATATGAGATTGATGACCTATTTGCCTCGATCGAGAAAGGAATCTACTGCAAGAAAATGGGCGGGGGTAGCGTCGGTGCAACCGGACAGTTTAACTTTGCAGTCGATGAAGCTTATTTGATCGAAAACGGTAAAGTCACCAAGCCGCTCAAAGGGGCAACGCTGATCGGAGAAGCCACCGAGATCATGGATAAGATTTCGATGTGCTCTAAAGATCTCGGACTTGCAGCAGGCTTCTGCGGTTCGGTCAGCGGCAGCGTTTATGTCACCGTTGGACAACCCCATCTCAAAGTGGATTCGATCACAGTAGGGGGACGTTAATCATGCGCGTCAGCAGCGTTCTTGGGGCAATCATCTCGATCGGTTCACTCGCTCCGATCGTACAAGCGGATCAAGGCACCACAGCAATTCCTTATCGATGTGAGGACTCAGTTGTCACCAAGAAAGGTTACTACTTCGAGAATCAGCCTGACAGTGGTAGCTATGCAGCGTTCAAATCTCGGTTGGGTGTAACTCAATTCAAGGATGCAACGGCAGCAGTGGTCGATCGCACTGCGGCATCGAATTCGGTGTTAGCCCAGCAGCAAGTAGGCGATCGCGTTCAAGTTTGCTTGATTGGCTATCCGGTCAAAGATAACAGATGCAATCCCGATCAAGATCCCCGCGGACGCTACTATCGCATTTTTAACTATCGTCAGAACGCAGAATATTCAGGCACGAATGGTAATCATTTGTGCGGAGGAGCATAGGACATTATGGCAAAAGTTCAAGAAATTGCAGCATCGGCACAAGACGCGGCAAAAAAACTCGGAATTGAGAAGTTTGATATTTTCGGATCATCGATCGACGAAACCAGTGTGCAAGTAGATCAAGGTGAACCGCAGCAAATGAAAGCCTCACAGCGATCGGGCGTAACCGTGCGCGTGTGGAACGAAAACAATACAGTTGGAGTCACTTCAACCACGGATGTTGATCCGATCGGCTTAGAGCTTGCCTTAAAAACTGCCAAAGAAGCCAGCTATTTCGGCGTGAAAGACAATGCCCCTGATTTCAGTCCTGAAGCAACTGCGGCAACCGCTGAGGTCAAAACTGAGCATCTCCCTCAGGCACCAGTTTCGGAATTATTAACTACGCTGGTTCAAGCTGAAAAAGCACTATTGGCGGCACATCCCGCGATCGCCGGAGTTCCCTACAACGGGTTGGCGCAGCGAGACATCGATCGCTTTTATCTCAACAGTCAAGGTGCTTTACGGCATGAAGCGCATTCTTATGCGTCGCTGTATCTATACACAAAGACAGAAGAAGAAGGCAGAAAGCCTCGAAGCGCAGGCGCATTTCGCGTCAGTCCTGGGGTGGAAAAGCTAGATGTGGAAGGCTGTCTGAAAGAAGCAGCAGAAAAGACCATCAGCCATTTGAACTATGACAAAGTAAAAACTGGCAAGTATCGGATTGTATTTTCACCGGAAGCTATTCTAAGCTTAATTGGTGCATTTTCCAACCTGTTTAATGCTCAGAGTATCTTAGATAACCAAAGTCTCTCGACTGCGGAATCTCTGGGGAGTACGATCGCATCTCCGCTTCTCTGCTTGGATGACGATCCGCTACATCCCAAGAATGTTGGAGCCGAAGCATTTGACGGTGAAGGAACTCCGACTCGCGCCATTCCATTAATCAAAAATGGAGTACTGTCGAACTTTTTACACAGTGCAGGCACAGCGAGACGGATGAACGCGCAGCCGACCGGACACGCAAACATGGGTGCAAAAGTTACCGTCAGTCCTCATTTTTTCCATCTCTATGCAGGCGAATCCGCCGCGCAAGAGTACAGTCTGGAAACTGCGGACAATGTGATTCTGATTGATGACCTAAGTGCCCTCCATGCCGGAGTTCAAGCACTACAAGGCTCATTCTCGCTGCCATTCGATGGCTGGCTCATTCAGAATGGACAACGGACAAGTATTGAATCGGCTACCGTAGCTGGAGATATTCGCGAACTGCTGAAATCAATCGTCTACGTAGAGAAAGAGACGGAATTTACTGGCTCAGGGATTGCACCTAGAGTTTGGGTAGATGAGCTTTCTGTTACAGGCGAATGAGGTGATTTTACTTAGGTAGATTTCCGCCAGAAGGCTCAGTGCATCTCGCGAGATCTCGGATACGGTTAGTTGAGAGCTTCACCCATTGACTCAACCTAACTTATGAGCAAGGTCACATTTGAGAATCAGGCGACAGTGGAAAATACGGTTATCTCTGAGCCGCCATCTCCCTGGAAAGTCCCAGACATCGTTGTACTGCTGTTGATGCCGATCGCACTGCTGCTTGCTCTGATCGTTTCCTTAGTTTCTCTCGCAGCGCCTCGCCAAGATCGATGTTGCAAAGATCAGTCTCAGCGTTAGTCAAACTCAGTAATAGACCGTTAGGCAGAAGCTCGATCGAACTTCTGCCTTTTCGTTATTCTTCATCCGCAATTCGCGTTTTGCGCTGCATCATCTCTTTAATGACCAGCGTTACAACGGCTAAGAGCGCCAGCAGCACCGCGGCAGAATAAGCGGACTCAGTGGCATACTGTTTGTACTGTTCCTCCACAAATAGCGGCAAACTCTGAGTTTTACCCGCAAGATTCCCGGATACGACTGAGACTGCGCCAAATTCCCCCATTGCTCTGGCATTGGTCAGAATCAGCCCGTATAGCAGTCCCCACCGAATGCTGGGTAGCGTTACGCGCCAGAACGTTTGCCAACTGTTTGCTCCCAATGTACTGGCGGCTTCTTCCTGTTCAGGTCCGATTTCTTCCAAGACTGGGATCACTTCCCGCGCCACAAACGGCAAGCTGACAAACATTGTTGCGAGTACCATGCCCGGAAACGCAAAGATAATCTGGATATCTGCCGCTTTTAGGGCTGGACTAAACCACCCATTCCGTCCGTACAGCAGCACTAGCATTAATCCCGCAACGACAGGCGAAATCGCAAATGGCAGATCAATGATGCTTAACAGCAAGGTTCGCCCTCGGAACTGCTTTCGCGCCAGTGCCCAAGCTGCACAAAGCCCAAAGATCGTATTCAGCGGCACTGAAATCGCGGCTAATGCCACGGTTAGCTTGACTGCTGTGATAAAGTTCGGTTGCTGCAAGTTGGCAAAGAATGGACCAAATCCCTTTCTGAATGCTTGGTAAAAGACATTGATTGCGGGAATGTAAATTACCAGGGCAAGGAACCCGATCGCGATCGTAATCAGCACGATCGGAACCCATTTGATTTTCTTGGCTTTGCGTATTGAGTGGGGTGACTCTACGATCGTACTCATATCAATGCCCTACCGATTTAGAAGAATTATTATCGTACCGTCTGCCCCAAGCTTGCAGCAGATTCAAGCAGAACAGCATCAACAGCGAAATCATTAACAACACAACCCCGATGACAGTTGCACCCGCATAGTCGTATTGTTCCAAACGCTGAAAGATCAACACAGGTGCAATCAAATCTTTGAACGGAGTATTTGAGGCAATAATCACAGTCGAGCCATATTCGCCCACGGCTCTGGAGAAGCCTAAAGCAACCCCGGTTAAAATTGCAGGAAACAATGGCGGCAAAATCACATAGCGGAACGTTTCCCACTCAGATGCACCTAAGCTCCACGCTGCTTCTTCGATTTCGCGTTCCATTTCAGCTAACACAGGCTGCACCGTGCGAATCACAAACGGCAGCGAGATAAAGATCATGGCAATGCCCACCCCTAACCGCGTGAAAGCGATTTTGATGCCAAACGGAGCAACCAGCGCTCCGATCCAGCCATTTTCGCTGTAGACCGTTGCTAAGGTTAACCCGGCAACTGCGGTGGGTAAGGCGAAGGGCAAATCGACTGAAGCATCAATAAACCGTTTGAGCGGGAAGTCGTAGCGGACTAACACCCAAGCGATTAAGGTTCCGAACACCCCATTAATCGCGGCTGCAACGAGCGATGTGGTGAAAGTAATGTCATAGGTTGAAAGCGCGATTGGGCTGGTGGCAATGCTCCAAAA
>DATJEM010000016.1:0-3752 GCA_035496615.1 Leptolyngbya sp. | reverse complement strand
CGAAAAGAAATTCTAGAAGTGGTGTCGCGCTATGTCGAACTGGATGAAGGCATGGAATTTGTGCTGGAAAACCACCAGCGATCGACCGCTTTGATCGCGAATCTACCGATTCGGCGCATTCTTCCACCCCCTGACCCCAATCCTGAAGATGCTGCTAAAATCGTGCCTGATCTGACGCTGACTGAAGCCACTTTGACCGAAGACCCCCCTGTCTCTAAGCCTGAAGTTTCTAAGAATGAACCGAATCACGGGTAAAACCAAACTGCTTGGAGTCATTGGCGATCCGATCGAACATTCGCTCTCTCCGATCATGCACAACGCCGCGATCGAGCAAATGCAACTCGATTTGATTTATCTTCCGTTTCGGATTCAACCGAGCGATCTGGAAGCGGCGATCGCAGGATTGAGCGCGATTGATTTACAAGGCTTCAGCGTTACGATTCCGCACAAACAAGCAATCATGCCGCTGTTGTCCGAAATTACAGAGGTTGCAACCACGATCGGAGCCGTGAATACCGTTTGGCGAAGCGATCAAGGCTGGAAGGGAACAAATACCGATATTGTAGGATTTGTTGCCCCGTTGAAAACTCGAATGCGGAGCGCGGTACAAGCCTCGTGGAATTCATCGATCGCGGTGATTCTGGGAAATGGAGGAGCCGCGAGAGCCGTTGTTGCCGGATGTGCAGAGTTAGGATTTGCAGAAATTCATGTGGTTGGGCGCAATGCTGCCAAGCTTCAAGAGTTTGCCCGAAGTTGGGCGTTGGATTCGCTCTCGGTTCACCCTTGGGATCAGCTTTCTACCGTTTTGCCCCGTGCTGACCTAATTGTGAATACAACGCCGATCGGAATGTCACCAAACGTTGATCAATCGCCGTTGACCGATCAACAAGCGAATCAGATCAAATCAGGCGCGATCGCTTACGATTTAATTTACGTCCCAAATCCCACCCGATTTTTGCAACAGGCACAGCAGCAAGGCGCAGAGACGATCGACGGATCAGAAATGCTTGTTCAACAAGGAGCCGCCGCGCTGGAAATTTGGACACGAAAACCCGTTCCAGACGCAGTGATGCGAGATGCGTTGCGAAATCATCTCGGCTTGGTATCCTAAACTCGACTGACTAAATTCTGAGAGAAAACTGTCACAATTTGTTAAACTGATCACAAATTCTCATGCTTTCCGAGGGGAACTAACCATCATGTCCAACAAACCGATCGTCATTGCACCTTCGATCCTGTCTGCTGATTTTAGTCGGTTGGGCGATGAAATCCGCGCTGTCGATGCTGCCGGAGCCGACTGGATTCACGTCGATGTCATGGATGGTCGGTTTGTGCCAAACATTACGATCGGACCTTTAATCGTAGAAGCGATCCGCCCCGTCACTCAAAAGCCGCTAGATGTTCACTTGATGATTGTTGAGCCTGAAAAGTACGTCGGTGATTTTGCCAAAGCGGGAGCCGATCACATCTACGTTCATGCAGAACACAATGCTTCGCCTCATCTGCACCGCACGTTGGGACAGATCAAAGAATACGGCAAAAAAGCAGGAGTCGTTCTCAATCCCGGTAGCCCCTTAGAACTAATCGAGTACGTTCTGGATCTGTGCGACTTGGTTCTGATCATGAGCGTCAACCCTGGATTTGGGGGACAAAGCTTTATTCCGGGGATGTTGCCGAAAATTCGCAAGCTGCGCCAAATGTGCGATGAGCGCGGGCTTGATCCGTGGATTGAGGTTGATGGCGGCTTGAAAATCAACAATACTTGGCAAGTGATCGAAGCCGGAGCAAACGCGATCGTTGCAGGTTCAGCGGTGTTCAACGCTCCAGATTATGCAGCCGCGATCGAAGGAATTCGCAACAGCAAGCGTCCTACGCCTGAACTCGCAACTGTTTCATAGTCATAACGTGCAAAAGCCGTCCCATTGTGATCACGATCAACACAAGGATCGACAGTGGGGCGTTTTTTATTGGGCGATCCTACTCGTCGCTCTACACCGCCTCTGTTTCAAAAGCAGCTTGAACTTCAAACGCAACTTGAACAGAATCCGATGCAGCCGGTAAAAAAACCAGTTTCTCGAATCCGATAACCTGCCGAGCGATTCGTCAAGCAATGTTGCCAAAGGGAGATCAGCACTTGGCATACTTTTTTATGCGCCAATTGTCCTGAAATAGAAGATTGCCAGTACACTAGACGCGATCGAGTTTTTCCGCAGGTATGCAATTTCTTTCCCCGCTGTACGCTGTTTTTCTGCTCTGCATTGTTGGGGTGTTTTGGTCAGCGCGATCGACCTTTTTGCGATCGTGGCTCTTATTTTTCACAAGCTTGGTGTTTTATGCCTCTCTACAGGCTCAATATATTCCATTGCTGCTCGTGGCGACGGTCATCAACTACTGGCTGGGACGGGCGTTGGCAGTGCCTTTGGACTGGCGAATTGAAGATTGGCAGTTTGCTCAGGCAGATTGGAATCAGCGGCGACTGAGAGTACTCTGCGGCGGGATTTTTCTCAATGTGCTGCTGCTGATTGGGTTTAAGTATGTGCCGTTTTTGTTTACTACGATCGCCAATACGTTTAACCTCCCAGAAATTCAGCAGAATGCGAACTGGGCAAGCTTGAATTTGATCGCACCGTTGGGGATTAGCTTCTTTTCCTTTGAGTGCATTGCTTACCTGGTTGATGTTTATCGGGGTGCCCCTGCGGCAAAGGGATTTCTCGATTTTGCGGCGTACAAGCTATTTTTTGCAAAACTGATTTCGGGTCCGATTACGCGCTATCACCCATTCGCGACCCAGCTTCAAGCCATTCAAACCCCACAGATGTCCCAGATTACTGAAGGGCTTTGGCTGATTGCTTGTGGTGCAGTCAAAAAAGGACTGGTTGCAGATCGCTTAAATGGACTGGTCAATATTAGCTTTGACAACATTCAAAGAGCCGGAAGCGTTGATCTATGGATTGCGATCGTCGCTTATGGGTTACAGCTTTACCTCGATTTCAGTGGCTATGTGGATGTCGCACGAGGCAGTGCATTACTGCTGGGAATTGAACTTCCAGAAAACTTTAACTATCCCTATCTCACCACAAGCTTGGCTGATTTTTGGCGGCGTTGGCATATGACACTGGGCGATTGGTTGCGGAACTATCTTTATTTTCCGCTGGGCGGATCGCGTCGAGGATTGTTCCGAACCTGCGTGAATTTAGTCGTGATCATGCTGATAGCGGGAATCTGGCACGGGGCGGCGTGGGGATTTATCGCCTGGGGTGGAATTCACGGTTTGGGACTGGCGGTGCATCGACTGAATCAAGCGATCGCCAAACGGTTTGCCTGGGTCGAACTGTTTTGGTTGACCTTCCCCGGCGTGATTTTAGGCTGGGCAATCACTCAATTGCTAGTGTTTGTTTCTTGGATCTTTTTTCGATTGCCGAATGTTGATTCTGCTTGGAAGGTTGTACAACGGCTATGGGGCTATTCTGCTGATGTGCAGTATGCCCCGAAAGTCTATGGAGAAGCGATCGGACTCTATCCACCTCAGATTGCGATCGGGTTTGGTACGATCGCAGGCATGATGCTATTGAGCTACATCTTGCAGCGGGGGTTGAAGCTCAATCTCACTTGGCATCTTAAACTGTTGCTAGTTCCGATTTGTTGGTATGCTGTTTGGCAGCTTGCCCCGGAAGCAGGAACGCGATACATTTACTTCGATTTTTAGCGGATGAGTCCGGTTTTTCCTGCATGATGGTTCATAGAGCAGAGTT
>DATJEM010000015.1:0-3229 GCA_035496615.1 Leptolyngbya sp. | reverse complement strand
CTCAGCCGCTGGTTACATTAATTCGGCGCTATCCTTATCTGTACGAACACTGCCTTGTCACCGAAGGAACACCCACAGAGCACCAAGCCTCGATTCGGTATCTGCAAGCTCAAGCTCAGCGTAAATTTGAGCTAGATTTGTCTAAGTATGTGACTCACCAAGTCCGAGTTCGTCAGACCCAGAACGCATCACAACTGACTCAACCCCTTGAGAATCCGACGTTGCTTAGCGATCGCGAACTCGGTTTTGCCCTCCAGCAGTTTGTCGGTAAAGTTGAAGGCTCTGCAACCTGTCGGGACATGGCGCAGCGATTCATTGCCCACAGCCGACAAATTCGCTCCTATCGAGACTTCAAAAGCGATCTCTATCACTACATCACCGCATCGATCGATCCCACCTATGGAAAACGGCAATTCAATACTCAACTCTGCACTCACCTAAAGACTACGTTATCGGATGTTGACTCCCTGCCGCTGACCGATTTTTTGGTTGTGCGAACCTGTAGCCAGTTGCTCAACTTCTTGGTGGTCGACAGTCCAAAACGTCCGCAACACTTTGTGTTTGTCGATCTGCTTTCCAATCTAGGAGCCACTTCAACGACCTGTCTGCTCCTGAAGATTGTGCTGCTTTGTGGTCGAGTCAAGCCGTACTTAGAAAAGCGCTTCTCCATTCTGTTCAATCATTATGAGTCTTGTAGCCGGGGTCAAATGCAGTGGCTGATTGCAGCAATGGAAAATCTCCATCTCGCCTTAAGCACTAATTTCAGCACTGTCAACCTGTGTTTTGTGAATCAACTGGTTATGTAAATCAGGTTAGGCGAATCTATGAAGGATGCGAACGTCGGAATTGTTCAGATCAACTCCCCTGTTCACGTTACCGATCGACCCTCAATCTCAAACTACGAACTACTTTTAGTGCAATACCTCTAGTGTTTTATGCTAATGTGCCAATGGTAGGTTATAAACGCTGGGCTACCTGTGCATACTTTTGGAATGTAAGCAGGAGCCGCTGACGTTCAGCAATTGGATGAGTCCCCTAACAGACTTTTGTTCCAAGGCGTAGAATGCTTCAGGTCTTCCAACCTATCTTTTGTATTCAACAGGAGACTCTAGAATGACCCAAGTGGTTTTAGGCGAAAACGAAGGTATTGATTCTGCATTGCGACGGTTTAAGCGTCAGGTTTCTAAGGCAGGCATTTTGGCAGATTTGCGATCGCACCGTCATTTTGAAACGCCGCTCGAAAAGCGCAAGCGCAAAGCGACGATCGCACGCCGTAATCGCCGCTACCGCTAAACATCGGTGAAGGTCGATTCTTCTTGCGAGAATCGATTCTTTTTTTAGAGGCTCATACTGAACAGTTCATGTTGGCATTGTTAGGATTGAGAAGAAATAGATATCTTGGGTAAACTCATTTCTTCTCATCGCCCATGACTGACCCGATCGCTAATCCCGGCAGAACGTTTGATCAAGAACTCGAAGAAGCCATTCTTGGGTTTGACGAAATTCAGGCAGAGCTTAACTATCGTCAAGCGCAAAACACGCTACGAAACTTGGTTGAGCATCTTGATCTCACGCCTCAAGAACGAACTGGACTAGATTCTGAAATTCACGGGCTAGAGGCGATGCTCGGTAAGCTCGATCGCCTTGTCGTTCATATTGCAGCCTTTGGCATGGTCGGACGAGGGAAATCGTCTGTGTTGAATGCGTTGTTAGGGCAAACTGTTTTCGAGACGGGTCCCATTCACGGCGTTACCCAAGTTCGACAAACAGCCAATTGGAGCGTTTCCAGTGAAGCAGTAGCAGGTAGCGATCGGGCGATTCAGCGAGTCACGTTACCGGGGATGTCCCAATCTCAAATCGAACTGATTGACACTCCAGGCATTGACGAGGTGGACGGAGAAGCGCGAGAAGCCTTAGCGCGTCAGGTCGCTCAGCAAGCTGATCTGCTGCTGTTCATCGTCTCTGGCGACATGACGAAAGTGGAGTATCAAGCCCTGTCAGAACTGCGGAACGTAGGCAAACCGATTATTCTTGTGTTTAACAAGATTGATCAGTATCCCGACGCCGATCGTATGAGCATCTATCACAAGATCCGTGATGAGCGGGTCAAAGATTTGCTATCGCCGGATGAAATTGTCATGGTCGCTGCTTCGCCGATCGTGGGTAGAGCCGTCAAACGTCCCGATGGTCGAATGACAGTTCAACGCAGTCAGGGCGCACCGCTCATCGGTGAACTGAAGCTGAAGATTTTAGAGGTGCTGCATCGCGAAGGGAAATCCCTTGTTGCATTGAATACCATGCTATATGCCGATGACGTGAACGATCGCGTCGTCCAGCGAAAAATGGCGATTCGAGAGCAAACAGCCAATCGGATTGTTTGGAATGCGGTGATTACAAAAGCGGTGGCGACTGCCGTGAATCCGATCACGGTGTTGGATATTTTAAGCAGTGCGGCGATCGATGTGGCGATGATTTTGGCACTCTCAAAGCTTTATGGAATTCAGATGACGCAGCAAGGGGCGATCGGGCTATTGCAGAAAATCGCGATCGCCATGGGCGGCATCACCGCTAGTGAACTCTTAGCCAACCTCGGACTGAGTTCTCTTAAAGGCTTACTCGGCTTATCTGCTCCCGTCACCGGGGGATTGTCTCTTGGTCCGTACCTTTCAGTGGCTCTGACTCAAGCAGGCGTTGCAGGGGTTTCGTCCTACGGAATTGGACAAGTCACCAAAGCTTATCTCGCCAATGGCGCATCGTGGGGACCGGATGGACCAAAAGCCGTGGTGACAAAAATTTTAGCGTCTTTAGATGAAGAGTCGATTTTGAGCCGAATCAAAGATGAATTACGTGCCAAGTTAGATTTACATAGTCGGCAAGCACAACGGACAAACTGAGAATAGCAGACCATGACAAATTAGATGGGTTGCCCATTAGAGTATGTTGCCAACAGACTTATTGATGCATCGCTTTATCGGTGAAGAGCTAGTTCCCAAACGGTTGAAACTAGACAAGCAAAATTTGGCGATCGCAGACGATCTCATTACCCTTTTCCAAAACGCTAAAGGCATCACTAAAGGCGAACTCAATCGTCAGCTTCAAGAACTTGAAGGCGAAGAAACCGACTATCGGATTAAACGCGGACTTGCCCATTTATTAAACAGCTCGTTCAGCACGTTTGAAACGGTGAGTCCCTTAGATCCGCCGATGTTGCGCGATCGTGTCTTTGCGC
>DATJEM010000014.1:0-4002 GCA_035496615.1 Leptolyngbya sp. | reverse complement strand
ATCAGCCGCTTCCAAGTGCATTCCTAAGCTGTCAACGCCTGCCGCTTTCAGCCGATCGAACCAAGCAAAATCATCCGGCGGTTCGCACTGCGCCTGAAGCGGTAGATCAACCCGTGCTTTGATCGCCATGGCGCATTCGCTTAGATATGCTGCGCCTCGATCGGTAGTGTTTGGGGTTCCGGTCGTCATCACCATATGTTTGACCTGATCCAAGCGCACCGCAGCTTCAGCCACTTCTGCCAATTGAGCCGGAGACTTTCGAGCGATCGTTTTTCCAGCAGAAAGCGACTGCCCGATCGCGCAAAATTGGCAAGAAGTTGCCGGATCGCCATACCGCATACAAGTCTGTAGAACTGTGGTTGCCAGAACATCGCGACTATGAAGCAATGCAATTTTCCAGTACGGAACCCCGTCTGCCGTCGTTAAACTATAAAAGTTTGGCTGCTGCGGAAAGCTAATTGATGAAACTGGCTCTCCGTGAAGTTCTAAAATCTGTGCAGTTTGATCAACGCCATAAGGTGAAGTCGCTGCGGACGTATTGAAAATCGGCACCATGACCGTTGTGCCATCGATCGTGATGGCTTTGTGATCCGAAGGTCCTGCACCTCCTTTGCGCCCAGATGCACCGATGTTTGGATCAATCAGTTTGAGTCCGCGTGATTGTAAATCTGTAATGAGCTTTTGTTTGTTCATTGAGGGTAAGAGTCGGGAATCAGCACTGGTTTAGCTGGTGGTTCGGTTGAGAGATCAGTCGATCGCGCTTCCAGTTCTTGCAGCACAGGTTGCGCTTCAAAGTTCGCCTGCACCTGCAAAAGATCAGGGCGAGAATAGTGTCCTACTGAATCCATCATGCGTTTGCGCTTTGTGATCAAAGCAAAATCGAGATCCGCGATCGCAATGCCTTCGCCTTCTGTAATTGGCGGACAAAGATGATTGCCTTCAGGACTGACGATCGCAGTGTTACACCCTCCACTCAATGCCCGTTGCAGCTTCTCATCACTGGTAATTTGACCCACTTGTTCAGGAGACAGCCAGCCTGTCGAATTCACCACAAAGCATCCTGCCTCTAGTGCATGATGGCGAATGGTCACTTCAATTTGATCAGCAAAAATCTGTCCTACCAGTGATCCAGGAAACTGTGAACAATGAATTTGTTCATGCTGTGCCATCAGGGCAAACCGAGCCAGCGGATTGTAATGTTCCCAGCAGGCAAGTGCGCCGAGCCTGCCGACAGCCGTATCGATCGCTTTTAATCCCGCGCCGTCTCCCTGTCCCCAAATCATTCGCTCATGATAGGTTGGAGTGATTTTGCGGCGCTTTAGTACTAACCTTCCATCCGCATCATAGATCAGCTGAGTGTTGTAAAGCGATCCATGATCTCGCTCATTCACCCCAATCACTACAACGACATTATGCGATCGAGCCGCTTGACTAACTGCATCCGTTACTGCGCTCGGAACGGTCACCGCTTCTTCATACAGCCGCAAATGCTCTTTGCCCATCAATACGGGCGGCAGCACAAACGAAAAGTAAGGATAGTACGGGATAAACGTTTCTGGAAACACGATTAACTGAGCGCCTTGCTTTGCCGCAGACGCGATCGTGCTCAAAACTTTCTCAGTGGTTCCATCTCGACTAAACAATACTGGACTGATCTGTACTGCCGCTGCTCGAACGATGTTGGCTGTCATTGCATTAAAGCGTCCAAGTATCAAGAATGAACGCGCCATCTTTGCGGTGCATCAATACCAAATCTAAAACATCAAGCGGATTGATTGGACGAATTCCCGGTGTGAGAGAAGGTTCTCCATGTCCATAGAGTGCTTGCAATGCAAATCGACACGCATAAACCTTTCCGCCTTCAGCCATAAATTTGCTGAGTTGATCATTGAAATTTTGATGCCCCGGAAATGCTGAGTCTCCGATTTTTGGAAAGCCCCGCTGTACACCGAGCGTCACCCCCGGACCATACAGCAGAATCGAGGTTTCAAAGCCCTTCCGCAACAAACGGGTCGCTTGAAGGAGGTTGACAAACCCGATCGAACCTTCAAACGCAACCGTGTGAAAGGTCACTAAAGCTTTCTCGCCGGGGTCTGCTTTGACATCCGGAAAGACTTTTTCTTCGTAGTCTACAAAAAAATCACCGACTTGATGTGCAGGAGTTGTAACTTCAGGCATAATGCTCTCCTTACTGAATTAATGTTGTTTTTACAGAACTTGCTGCAAGATTAATGGGGATTTCGCGCACTCGTTTGTAGCGCCCGATACTGAAAACCAACCTCTAGCAATAGTGTTAGGCAATGAGATTGACACGCTATCCAACTTGCTCAACTGATGAAATCACTATCGATTTAGATAGGGAATCAATTTCTAAACTGTTGTCCTACCACTTGAATAACACTTACCACAATCTGAATCAAAGGAAAACTAGCGAGACTCATGATCGTGGCTTGAAGGGTTGAGATTGACATCGCTTCACGCACTGCTACCGCCACTGCTAAAAGTGTCCATGCTCCTAAGATCAGTTCGATCGGGCGACCCAACAGCGGAATCAGCGTCAGAAAGTTAAGCACTTGCGGCGAATAAGCGAACCCGATCGGACTCAGCAACATTTGATAGGACGGGGGATTGAACTTTGCCCACTGCCCGATCTTCCAAACTGTGAATGACCAGAAATAGTAGCCAACGACATCACTAAAAATTCCTAGCAGTGAAGCGCTCAAAAGTGCAGGAAGCGTCACGCGATTCAGCAGCGAAATGACGACATTTCCGATCGCACGAGAGATCGCTGCAAGTAACACGATCGTCAGTGCAATTCGACGGTTTCTACGATCATGTTGTGCAGTTTCATACAACTGCGAACTTAAAGTCAGCGCATTCCAAATGGTTTGCCAGATGCCTAGATTTTGAGAGCCAGGTTGCTTCACCATTATCTTTACCTCGTGTTCATCATAAGGGTCTGAGGCTGAAAAAGTCCGATCTTCCATACTCCTCTGCCAAATCCCATTCTGACGGTAGAGCCAAAGTTCTGAGCAGTTTTGTAATCTATTCCTGATCGATTAGGTTTGCAATCTAGAAACACACGAGAAGTCATCAAAATGCTCAGATGGATGAGCCGCACTCTGCACCGACTCAGCGGAACCACTGCTAGACTGATTCTTTTCATGGCTGGGTTCTTGGTCTTGTGGGGCATGGCTGCACCGATTACGACGATCGTGTGGTGGCTGAATCAAACCGCTGAGAGTTTAGGGTTAGCCGCAAAGCAAGAAGAACCAGAGGTATTGCGCCAGCCTTCCTCAACGGTGTCAGATGCCAAAATTGATTGCTACATCGTGTTCCTTCCTGGGGTCGGCAACTTCTCACCTGATGAAATTACATCCGGCGAACGGTATTTTGTGGATCAACTTGCGGCGCGTCACTCCAATTGTGTCGCGGTTCGAGATGTGTTTCCTTACTCAGTGCTAAATCAAAGCCTCGACAATCAAAGGTTTTTATCTCCGCTTTGGGAGTCTACGAAAGATAGCGAATTATTCGGAAATGTATTGATCCAAGTTCGGAATTTGTGGCGATTTGCGATTTCAGCCGACGATCGCTACGGTCCGGTTTACAACTTAAGCATTGCTCAAACGATCGTAGAACGGATGAATGTCGCCCATCCAATTCGCCGCTCCGATCAACCGATCAATATAGTTCTTCTAAGTACTAGCGGTGGAACTCAGGTCGCCCTCGGAACCACAGATTACCTCGATCGCTGGATCAATGCCCGAATTACAGTCGTCTCGCTTGGCGGCACATTTGAAGGCAGAGAAGGATTTAATCATGTCGCTCATGTTTATCATTTCTGGGGCGATCGAGACTGGGTAACGGCGCTTGCCCATCTGCTGTTTCCGGCTCGGTGGAGCGTTGTCGCGGGTTCTCCCGTCAATCAAGCCCGTCAGCAAGGGCGCTATACCGTTTGCAATATTGGCAATCAGGAGCATTCCGGCGATCAAGGATATTTTG
>DATJEM010000013.1:0-6514 GCA_035496615.1 Leptolyngbya sp. | reverse complement strand
AAGCAAGATCAGGCGCTAGCAGAGGCTTTACGCCAAGTTAAACAAGTCCGTGATTTTGTGGGCAGCCCTGAACACATTCTCGGTAACAGCCAGACAAAACATGGCGAGATCGCCGAGCAAGTTGAAGTCGGTATTCGGAATGCAAGAGATTTATTGCACCGGCGATTTCCTAGTGCGACATTTGAAGGCATTGGGCGAACCGCTCCGGTAGACTATCGCATTGATGGCGTGGATGTTCAATCCAAATTCGTCAACGGCGTAAGTAAGAACCTAGACCATGTTTTGGATCACATGAAGCGATATGAAAGCTTTGGACGCAATGGCTCTTATTATCATGTGCCCAAAGATCAGTACGAGATCATGCAGCGAATCGCTCAAGGGGAGACTGTTCAAGGACTATCTCCCAAAACGATTCAAGGAATTCAGCACAAGATTCGAGAGGTCGAGCAATTATCGGGTAAACCTTTTCACGAGGTCGCCAAACCTGGAATCTCTGAATACAGCGAAGTTCAGCAGGGAAAAATCCAAAATACTTTGGATCGCCATGAACATGAACTGAAAGATACCCAACAGGAAATCAAAGAAAGAATTCGAGTAGAACACCAGCCTAGCATCGGCGAGATGTCTAAAATTGCGGCGCAAGGCGCTGCGATCGCAGCCGCATTTCAAGTTACTTTCAAACTACTAGAGAAATGCAATCAGGGCAAAAATCCATTCAAAGGTGATTTTACTAGCAAAGACTGGCAGGATGTCGGTTTTGCCGCAGTTCAGGGAGGAGCAACCGGAGGCATTTCTGGCGCAGCAATTTACGGATTGACGAATTTTGCTAATCTCTCAGCCCCGTTTGCTGGCGCAGCGGTCAGTGCAGGTTTTGCAGTTGCTGCTCTCGGAAAACGTTATATTTCTGGAGAACTTACAGTCGATGAATTTCTAGAACTCGGACAGATTGCTTGTGCAGAATCTGCGATCGTCGGAATTAGCGCTGTGATTGGGCAAACCCTAATTCCGATTCCTGCACTCGGAGTACTAATTGGAACGATCGCAGGTCGAATGATAATAAACTATGGAAAGCAGTATCTCGGCAAACAATCAGAACAGTTGCAGCAGCGATTGCAAGATTATCATGACCAATGCCTTGTCAAGATCGATTTTACCTATCAAGCAATCATTGCCCAAGTCCTGATCGAATATGAACGACTCGGCGATCTAACTAAGGCTGCGTTTGATCAAACCAGAAATACAGTACTCAGACTCAGTGCCAGTATTAAACTTGCTGAAGCATATGGAGTTTCTCACACAAAAATTATTCATACGATCGACGAACTTGATGCGTTCATGCTGTCTTAGTGCGACCTGCCGCTTGTATCTAGAATGCAATTCTGCAAGTGATGGGCTTTGCCCAAAAGGGGGACTTCCGTACCTACCACTGAGTATTGAATCGATCGCATCGTGTAGCAGTTTATAGTGACAAAACTTCCACTGTCCTATAGATAGATCAAACACAGAAAAATTTGTATCTCCTGGATTGCTGCGGCATAGAACTTAATGTCTGTCTCTTTCACATTCCCCGCGGATAGAAATGGACTCAAGCTCGATCGTAGGTCAGCGCCTCCCTACAATTGAAAGCGATTGAAGTCGGATCAAACGAAAAAACCTGACAGCTAAATCGTTCTACTAATACCAAATCGAATGTCGCATCTCGCCCAACGCAAACCCAATAACAAATCCAATCTGACCGAATAAATTAAAGCAGCACATTGTAGGATGTAGCTTACATTGTGCTATTTTCTTGCGCTGTTTCTCTTTATGTCTTTGCTTCCCTGGGTTTGGCGATCGCTCCCCTTACATCGGCGCACAGGTTCCGATGTGTTCGCTGCTCTGTTTCTGCAAGATGACATTGCAACATTATTAGAGAGTCCTTATCCGGCATCGCCAGACTATCCACAGTTGGGACGGTTCTCGATCTGTGCAGGTCAACCTCGATCGACAAAGCTTTGGACACCGATGATCGGGGAAGTTCTGCCATTCATGAATCAGTTAATCGAAGACTGTGCGATCGCGCAAGTTCCAGACCATCTACCCTTTACAGGCGGTTGGTTAGGTTGGTTCGGCTATGATCTCGCTTGGGAAATTGAGCAATTACCTTATCTCAAACCAGAGGCTCTACCATTTCCGGTTGCGTTTTGGTACGAGCCAGAATGCTTTGCCGTATTGGATCATGAGCAACAGTTACTCTGGCTGGCGGCAAGTGATCAGCAACAACTCGATCAGCTTGAAAAGAAGCTTTCAGCTTTAGTTCAACAATTGCCTAAAAGTGCAGCTTTCCAAACACAGTTTTGCATGGATCAAGCGGAGTATGAAGCGATCGTCCGCAAAGCCAAACAGCACATTCGAGCCGGAGATATCTTTCAGGCAAATCTATCCTTAAGGTTTGAGGCGCGAACCAAAGCGGATAGTTGGACAATCTATCGATCGCTGCACTCGATTAATCCTTCGCCGTTTGCAAGCTATTGGAAAACACCCTGGGGCAATGTGGTGAGTTGTTCTCCAGAGCGGTTGGTCAAGCTCGAAAATCGCCTCGCAGAAACGCGCCCGATCGCAGGAACTCGACCGCGTGGAATGACGTTGGAACTCGATCGACAGCTTGCCAAAGAACTGCTCAATAACACCAAAGAACAAGCAGAACACATCATGCTCGTGGATTTGGAGCGCAATGATTTGGGTAGAGTTTGCGAATGGGGAACGGTGCAAGTTGATGAACTCCTCGCGATCGAGCGCTACAGCCACGTTATGCACCTAGTGAGCAATGTTGTGGGCAAGGTTCGATCGCAGTTCAATTCGATCGATGTCATTCGCGCATTGTTTCCCGGTGGAACGATCACTGGATGTCCAAAGGTGAGATGTATGGAGATTATTGAAGCATTGGAACCTGTGCGGCGTAGTTTGTTTTATGGCTCTTGTGGATATCTCGATCGACGCGGCAACTTAGATCTAAACATTTTGATTCGGACATTGTTATATGCAAAGCGAGAAGAGAGTGCGATCGTTTGGGGGCAGGTTGGGGCGGGAATTGTGGCGGACAGTGATCCTGAAACCGAATGGTTTGAAGCCTTGCAGAAAGCACGAGCGCAACTTGCAGCACTCACCTGAACCCAGAGATAGCTTGGGCTTCTGGAGTTGCGAAATCCTCCAAAACCTCTACAGTCACTATTTTAATCTGGTTGAATCTGCGCACCATCATTGCCTTTAGCCTGTCATCTTGTTCAACAACGGTGCTGCACCTAACAAAGATTGGGTATAGGGATGCTGCGGATGTTTGAAGAGCATTTGAGTTTCGCCCAGTTCCACAATCTTGCCGCCGTTCATTACGGCAATTCGATCGCAGAAATATCTTGCTACCCACAAATCATGTGTAATAAATAAATACGTCAGGTTGAATTCTTGTTTGATTTCCTGCATCAACTGTAAGACTTGAGTTTGCACAGTGGCATCCAGCATACTCACGGGTTCATCGCAGATCACCAGCTTGGGGCGAGTAATCAGGGCACGAGCGATCGCCACCCGCTGCTGCTGTCCGCCCGATAATTCTCCTGGATAGCGATGATAAAATTCCTCCACAGGCGTTAATCCGACTCGCTCTAAAACGTACTCTACTTCCTGCTTTGCTTTGTCAGAAGCTGCGAGATTGTGAATTAACAGCGGATCGGCGATGCTTTCTCCGATCGTCATGCGCGGATTCAAACAAGCGTGTGGATCTTGAAAGATCATCTGAATTTGTCGCCGCTGTTGTTGGAGTTGTTCGCGGTTAAGTTGAGCGAGATTTGTGCCAAGAAATTCAACTTTGCCGCTGGTGGGGCGAAGCAGTTGCAGAATGGTTCGCGACAATGTACTTTTGCCGCAGCCCGATTCACCCACCAAGCCGAGCGTTTCACCTGGATAAAGTTCAAGATCAATGCCATCGACAGCGCGAATGGTGCGATCGTCTTTATCGAACAGCCGCGAGATAAAATTAGATTCGATCGTGTAGTGCTGTTTGAGATCCGATAATCGCAAAATGGGGGCAACGCTAGAGCGATCATTAACGTCAACAGCATCGGTATCTTTCTGCAAATGCAAGGCTGAATTGATCAATGTACGAGTATATTCATGCTGAGGAGAGCGAAAAACTGATTCAGTTGATCCCGCTTCGATAATCCTGCCGTCATACATTACAGCGATTCGATCGCAGTACTCTGCAATCATCGCCAGATCATGCGAAATCAGAATCAGCGCCATATTTCGTTCGCTACAGAGGCGCGTTAATTCCTTCAGAATTTGAGCCGAAACCGTCACATCCAAACTCGTCGTTGGTTCATCAGCCACAATCAATTTAGGATTGAGCAATAATGCCAGCGCGATCGCAACTCTTTGACGCATTCCGCCGCTGAATTCGTGTGGATATTGTGACCAGCGATTTTCGGGGATATTTACCGCTTTTAGGGTGTCGATCGCTCTTTGTTTTGCTGCTTTTGTCGATAAGTTTGGCTCATGCGATTTTAGAGTTTCGACACAGTGATCGCCGATCGTCATCAGCGGATCAAGTCGGGTCATCGGATCTTGAAAGATCAGCGAAACGGCTTCACCCCGAAATTTTTGCAGTTCGATTCGGGAAAAATCAAACACTGATCTCCCTTCAAAGCAGACTCGACCTTCGATCTGTGCCGAGTCGGATAACAGTCGCATTGCTGCCCGTCCAAGCGTCGATTTTCCGCAGCCTGACTCGCCCACCAAACCCAGCCTTTCTCCCGGTTGCAGCACAAATGAAACGTTCTCAACCACTGCTTTTTGTCCGGCATGATAAGCGACAGTGAGATCCTCGACGCAGAACAAAGGCTCGTTCAAAAGCTCATTCATAGGGGGCGATCGCAATTTTTGACTGCAATCACTTTAGCTCATAATTTTCCGTTAGATCTTTTCAAATAGATCTAACCGATATTGCTCTGTGCGCCAGCCTTTAAGGGGTTGAATCTGAGTCGCTAACTCAAAAAACGCTTCATGCACTTCGTCGCCACTTAGGGGATAGTCTTTTGCATATAATGTCCAATGCACTAACAGCAAATGTCCGCCAACTTCTAGCGAGTTCATCATGAGCTGCTGCATCGTTTTCATGTCTTCTAATCCCCAGTAGTAGCCCACTTCAGAGACAAGAATGAGATCGAATTTTCGATCGGGATACTGTTCTGGAACCCGCATCAATTCAAATTCGATGTGAGGCAAATGTTGGCAACGCTGAATCGCGCGATCTTGCGCTAGTTTGGAAACATCGATCGACAAAAGCGAATCACATTTTGCCGCAAGTTTTTCGGTCAGAACACCGATTGAGCCGCCAATTTCAAACGCCGATCGATAGCGCGATTTTGGTAATGCTGCGATCGTATCGGCATATTTATCCGCTTCATATTCGCTCGTTTCAAACTTCCACGGGTCAGGATCTTCGGCGTATAGCTTGTCAAAATAGCTGGGTGGCAAAGAGTCTGGCTGTAAGGGGTTCATGATTCTTCCTCAAAGTACAATTCCCAGGAGCGCGAGAAATTTTCTAACATTTCTGGAGTAAGCCGAAAGCCCTCCGGATCATCATCGATTAAATCAGTGATTTGAGAGCGGTATTGAGCGATCGCGTTCTGTTTTGCTTTCCTCACGGATGCAATTTCTAATCGCCATCCTGAAAATTTCCCAGGCTGAAAAAATTCTCCACGTTGTTCAGTATCCCAATCCCAAATGGGATATTCAATCAGCCGGACAGGTAAATTGAGTTGCTGTTTTGCGGTGTGAACTAATTGCCACGTTGCGCGATGATCAGGATGCGGATCGAATCGCCACGGAACAAAAATAATTTCGGGCGCGATCGTCACTAAATAAGCTCGGAAAACGGTTAGAGCAACGTCATAAATCTCGCTTTCTGCGGCGGGAATTGCTCCATCCTTAAAATTAAGAAATGACACATTTTTTGAATGAACTCCTAACAGGTTCATCGCGGAACGGGTTTCCTCATATCGCAGCGTTCTGAGGCGAGACGCGGGAAATTTCTGCGATCGCGGATGCGATAAAGTTCCGTCACTCATCACCAGCACATTTAGATCGCAGCCTTGCGCTTTTAGAAGGGCGATCGCGCCGCCACATCCCAACGTTTCATCATCCGGGTGGGGCGCAACGACTAAAGCGGACTTCGATCGAATCGTTTTTAACGGAAACTGAGTTGGATTTGTCAATGCAGAAACGATCATGATTGACAATCCCAAAGTGAATCAACCGAACGCGAGTCCAATAACGAAAATTGACCTACATTTGCTAATGCTAAATCGAATACAGGCTGACGCAGATAAAGGGTAAGATCGCGAATGATTCGTTCCATCGAATACGGCGGCATCAATCCGCGAGTTCCCACCGATCGCTCACACAGTTGCATCACATCCATGCAAATTTGCTCGATCGCAGTCCTCACCATATTGGTATAAGCAACTAAGCGATCGGCATC
>DATJEM010000012.1:0-7854 GCA_035496615.1 Leptolyngbya sp. | reverse complement strand
TAAATCAGTTGTGTCGCGATTCTGATTGCTTTCACATTACCGATGAAGCTTACGAATACTTTACCTACGGCGTTGAGCATTTCTCTGCCGCCAGCATTGCCGAAAGTGCTAACCATACGATCTCGATTTTTAGTTTATCGAAAGCGTATGGCTTTGCCAGTTGGCGCATCGGATACATGGTAATTCCAACTTTTTTGCTGGAATCAGTGCAGAAAATTCAGGATACCAATGTGATTTGTGCGCCAGTGATTTCGCAATTTGCAGCATTGGGAGCATTGCAGGCGGGACGATCGTACTGTAAAAAACAGCTTGATGCGATCGCTCAAGTTCGTACCATTGTTTTATCTCAACTCGATTCAATTCGTCATCTTTGCACGGTTCCGCAGGCTGACGGTGCGTTTTATTTCTTGCTCAACGTGCATACTGAGATGGATTCAATGGAACTCGTCAAGCAATTGATCCGAGATCACGGCGTTGCAGTACTGCCGGGGTTCACATTTGGACTAAAAAACGGCTGTTATTTGCGAGTTGGCTACGGCGCGTTAGAGAAAGAAACCGCGATCGCAGGAATTCAAAGACTGGTCACTGGCTTGAACACGATCGTCGCAGCAGAGCAGAACAAGCGGTAGGCTTGCGAAAATGCTTTGTCATTTGTTTGTCGTTCGATCGACATTCAACATCGGTGCGATGCTTGATAGGATGCCCATATCACCCTATTCTTCCGAGAAATGAACATCCTTAATCGTCAGACTCTTTTGGCAGTTTCATCGATCGTTTCACTCGCACTTACGATCCTGAGTTGCCAATCGGGACAGCAAGCAATGGCACAGTCTCCACCTCAACTTCCAGTAGAATCCCCATCACAACCCCCATCACAGCCCCCATCACAGCCCCCAGCAGACTCCCCGCCACAAATACAGCCTCCAGCGGAGTCCCCATCACAGCCCCCAGCAGACTCCCCATCACAGCCCCCATCACAGCCTCTTCCCGTCTGGTTCAAACAAATCGGAAAAAGCTATCAGGGCGAGTTTTGGCAGAACGGCAAACTGGTTAACGGTTCAACCCTCTTTTATTTGTCTGATCAAACTGGCTTAACTGGATTTTATATCACCGCTGAGAATGGCACTTATGTCACCGGAGATTTGATGAACTGCCAAGCGAAACAAGAGCGCACGGTTCATTGTCAATGGAAAGAGCCAAACCAAGCTGGGGAATTTGAAGCGACTTTCTCGCCGGACTTCCTCAGTTTCAAAGGGTTTGGAACCACGATCGGAGACACCACCCAACATCCCTGGGAAGGTTCACAAGACCGAGCCAAAGCTAAGGCTACTCCCTAGCCATTGGGATTCGAGTTGAAAACGATCGTCGGAACACGCTAAAACAGTGAAAAAGCTTTGTGAACTATGCTATCAACTTCCGAATCGCTGGTTTCATTGACGGGCTGTTTACGCCAAGTGCATCATCTTGCATTAAATGTGAAAGATATGCAGGCAGCGTGTCACTTTTACGGCACGATTTTGGGCTTACATCAACTCACGGGCTCAGAAGTGCCTGAGACGTTAAAAAATGAAGTCGCGGCAGGTAAAGTTACGAACTTCAAAACGCCAGACGGAACCATCATCGATTTGTTTTGGGAGCCGGATTTATCTCCGCCCGATCCTGATCCCAAACGGGGATTCACGCGCATGAATCACTTCGCGTTTGATATTGCACCGGAGTTGTTCGATCGAGCCGTTGAAGTTTTACATCATTATGATGTGCTAATTGATCATGGGCCGGTTACTCGCCCCACCGGACGCGGAATCTATTTCTATGATCCTGACGGATTTATGTTAGAAATTCGTTGTAATGCGGCACCGTAAAAAGCGATTTTAGACGATCGATTTTCTTTTTTCCATCTCTAATCATCAAACTTTAATCATCAACCGATCCAATTCGCAAGCGTCGGATTACAAAATATACCCGCATCTGCGCCATTTTTGAGTAGAATTTGGTAAGAGGTAAATTGAATTTACCGCTTCTGAGAATTGATTGAGGTTTGAGATGTTAGAAAAACTCCTCCAGGCGATCGCCATTACGTTAACCCTAACGTGGTTCGCTGGAATTGGCGCACCGAAGCCAAGAGAAGCCCCAAACCCTCTGTTTCACGCCTTCGTAAATTTTGGATCGCTGAACTGATGATTCTGCATATTACCCAGCGCGATCGTGTCCCCGAATCTGGAACTTATCGAGCGGATTCGCTCGGAACAGAAGGCTTTATTCACTGTTCAACTGCGGATCAACTCGTGCGAACCGCGAACAAATTTTATCGCGGTCAGTCTTCGCTCGTGGTGTTAGTGATTGATCCCGATCGGGTTGAGCCAGAGGTTAAATATGAAGCGGTCGAAGGAGTTGGAATCTTCCCGCATATCTACGGCGAGTTGAATGTAGACGCGATCGTGCAAATGATCGACTTTCCACCGAGCGCCGACGGATCATTTGCTTTACCAAATCAGTTTGTAACTTAAAAATCCGAAAGGGTTAGCTTTTGTTAAGATTTTAGAACTTGCAAATTGCCTGCACCTAACCCTGGAGTTTTTTTATGTTGCGACTCGAACACGTCAGCAAAATCTATTCAACTGGCGAAGTTCTCAAAGATGTGAATTGGGAAGTCAAACCAGGCGATCGTATTGGTTTAGTCGGCGTAAACGGTGCAGGCAAATCGACGCAGCTAAAAATCATCGCAGGCGAGATTGAACCGACTGACGGCGAGGTGATTCGCCCCAACAGTCTGCACATTGCGTATCTGACTCAAGAATTTGAGGTCGATCCGACTCGAACGGTGCGGGAAGAATTTTGGCGAGCCTTCAAAGAAGCCAACGAAGTTCATGAAGCACTTTCTCACGTTCATGTTGCTCTAGAAACGGCAACCCCCGAAGAATTAGACAAGCTGCTGAACAAAATGGATCGGCTGCAACGTCAGTTTGAGGCAATGGACGGTTATGGGCTAGAAACGCGAATTGAAAAGATTCTGCCAGAAATGGGATTCGATCCAGACGACGGCGATCGCTTAGTCAGCGCCTTCAGCGGCGGCTGGCAAATGCGAATGAGTTTGGGGAAAATTCTTTTGCAAGCACCCGATCTTCTCCTGCTCGACGAGCCGACCAACCATTTGGATCTCGAAACGATCGAATGGCTAGAAACTTACCTCAAAGGTCTGACCACTCCGATGGTGATTGTGTCGCATGACCGGGAGTTTCTCGATCGACTGTGTACCCAAATCGTCGAAACCGAGCGCGGCATCTCGGCAACCTATCTCGGCAACTATTCCGCCTACTTGCAGCAGAAGCAAGAACAGCGAGACGCACAATTGAGCGCCTTCGAGCGTCAGCAAAAGGAACTGGAAAAACAGCAGGCATTTGTCGATCGATTCCGGGCAAGCGCGACCCGAAGCACTCAAGCAAAAAGCCGCGAGAAACAGTTAGACAAAATCGAAAGAATTGATGCCCCAGAATCAGGCGTGAGAACGCTACATTTCCGCTTTCCACCTGCGCCAAGAAGCGGTCGGGAAGTCGTGATCATCAAAGATCTGACCCATATGTACGGCGACAAAATTCTGTTTTTGGGTGCAGAACTGCTGCTAGAACGGGGAGATCATGTGGCGATTTTGGGTCCAAACGGAGCCGGAAAATCTACGCTGCTTCATCTGATGACTGGAATCGAACAGCCGGTTGAAGGCACAATTAAGTTAGGGGATCATAACGTCATCCCGAGCTATTTTGAGCAAAATCAGGCAGAAGCCCTCGACTTGAACAAAACCGTTGGCGACACGATTCACGATGAAGTGCCCGACTGGAAAAACGAAGAAGTCCGCACCCATTTAGGACGATTTCTGTTTAGCGGTGACACTGTTTTCAAGCAGGTAGAATCGCTCAGTGGAGGCGAAAAAGCGAGGTTGGCGCTGGCGAAAATGTTGCTCAAACCCGCGAACCTATTGATTTTGGATGAGCCGACGAATCACCTCGACATCCCGGCAAAAGAGATGCTCGAAGAAGCAATTCAAAATTACGAGGGCAGCGTTGTGATTGTGTCGCACGATCGCTATTTTATTTCTCAGACCGCAAACAAGATTGTTGAAATTCGAGACGGTGAACTTCGCTTATACCGGGGCGATTATCACTATTATCTCGACAAAGTTGCCGAGGAAAAGGAAAAAGCGAAGCTCGCAGCGATCGAAGCCGAGAAAGAAGCAAAAGTCGCCGAAAAACGCGCCAAACAAAAATCCAAAGAAAAAGAAAAAAAAGCCCAGAAAAGCGCGTAATTTTTGTTTAAACCCGCTAGTATGCGAGACATTGGAACTCATGATCAAGGGTTTGCTGTGAGGCTTCTGACTGATAGCAAACCCTTGATCATTGAGAAAAATCCCCTGCTGACGATCGTAAAGCTGAAAAACAGCTAAAAACAATCCAATCAGGATTTCATATATCAAGAAAGCGAACGGCTACGACAGCAATGGTATGATTTGCGGAGAATATTTCAGTGAAAGGGCAGAACAATATGGGGCAACCGCCTGTTTCTCCTGTGGTGCTTATTATTCTAGATGGATGGGGCTACAGCGCTAATCAAGCCGGAAACGCGATCGCGCAAGCCAATACACCCGTAATGGACAGCTTGTGGGGCGCATATCCGCACACGCTGATTCATACGTCTGGAAAAGATGTCGGATTGCCAGATGGACAAATGGGCAATTCAGAAGTGGGACACCTCAATCTTGGAGCAGGGCGCGTCGTTCCTCAAGAGTTAGTCAGAATTTCCGATGCAGTCGAGGATCGCAGCCTGCTCCAGAATCCCAAGCTCGTTGAGGTTTGCCAGGACGTTCGATCGAGAGGCACAAAGCTCCATCTGATGGGTCTGTGTTCAGATGGCGGTGTGCATTCGCACATCTCGCACTTAGTAGGGCTGTTGGAACTCGCGAAGGTACAAGGGATCGAGGAAGTCTGCATTCATGCAATCACCGACGGGCGAGATACAAAGCCGACATCAGCGTTGGCAGAAATGCAGAAGTTACAGTTCGATATCGATCGTCTCGGCATCGGTCAGATTGTGACGGTGAGCGGTCGCTATTATGCAATGGATCGAGATCATCGCTGGGATCGCGTTGAGAAAGCTTACAAAGTGATGACGCAATTTGGCGAAGGCAGCGGACAGAGCGCGGTCGAAGTGCTTAAAACGTCTTACGATGCCGAAATTACCGATGAATTTGTCGAACCTGTTCGGATAGCGCCGGGAGCGGTAGAACCTGGAGATGGCGTAATTTTCTTTAATTTCCGCCCTGATCGAGCGCGGCAGTTAGTCCAGGCATTTGTTGATCCCAACTTTGCTGGATTTGAACGATCGCAGATTTCGCCGCTGTCGTTTGTCACGTTCACTCAGTACGATCCTGCGCTGCCCGTGAAGGTGGCATTTGAGCCACAGAACTTCGACAACATTTTGGGTGAAGTCGTTTCTCGTCATGGATTGCGCCAGCTTCGCACCGCTGAAACTGAGAAATACGCTCATGTGACGTACTTCTTCAACGGCGGTTTAGAACAACCTTTTCCGGGTGAAGATCGGGAAATGGTGCCCAGCCCAATGGTACTGACTTACGATAAAAAACCGGCAATGTCAGCCGAGCAAGTGACTCAAGGCGCGATCGCGGCACTCGACAAACGCATTTATTCTATGATCGTGATCAACTATGCAAACCCAGATATGGTTGGGCATACCGGACAAATAGAAGCCACGATCGATGCACTAGAAACGGTCGATCGATGTCTCGGTCGATTGCTTGAAGCGATCATTCGTGCAGGCGGAACTGCCTTGATCACCGCCGATCACGGCAATGCCGAACAGATGGAAGACGAAAATCACAATCCCTGGACGGCTCACACGACCAATCCGGTTCCGTTTATCCTGGTCGAAGGCGAAGGCTTGAAGATTCCCGGACATGGAACAGATGTAACGCTGCGGGACGATGGACGATTGGCAGATGTGGCACCAACCATTCTGGATATTTTGCAACTGCCGATTCCGGAAGAAATGACGGGTCGATCGCTGATTCAGAAGGCTGAATTTGATGTGAGGGCGAATCGGACTCCGGTAAAGATTGCGCGTTAATTGTGCAATCGATCTCAATCTTCAAACTGTCCCTTCTGTAGGATTAGCCTTGCAGAGGGGATTGTTTTCGATAGATAGATCACTTCAAAGATGTTGCGATGCCTTCGCCGCACCGATGGTAGGCATAAGGACTTGCGGGCTTCTAGAGATGCTTGTTAATCTTAGCAAGTGAGATTTCAACCCCATCGTCTTAACCTTCCAAACAGATGATAGAGAATACCGGATTGATTACCACGCTTTTTGTTCTGTCGGCGACGAGTTTGGCGATCGGCTATGGGTGGGGGGTTCGAGCAAATCGCTTGCCCTTTACCGCAAAAATTGGGTTTAGTGAGAAGCAAGAGAAGTTCTTACAAAAATGGGTAAAGTTGGCGCTAGTGGCGGGTGTGTTGTTGCCGATCGGATTATTCGCTCAAGCTTGGGGACAGCCTTTCTCAGGGAAGGTTTGGGGAAACTATCTATTGATTGTTGCTGTGCAACTCGTCTCTGAACGCTTCTTCAGTCAGTGGTTTGTGCCCAGTGTGGTTGTCCCAATCGGCTTTTTCTACACCGCTTTTCGGCTGTGGCAGCTTCTAGATGGATTCACCCACTTGGCATGGTCTCCCTGGACGGGGATAGGCTTTAGCCTGGTCGTGTTGTTCTGGGCTGCTAACTTAGTCATGTTGACCGTGATGGCAATTCCCACAATCTTTATCCGTTCCTCGCCCATTTCAGACGCTTGATCCGCAAAAGTTGAAATAGCACACGAGTCGAGTTTGAAGCAGGATCATGGCAATTTTCTAATTTGGATTGTGTCTTTTCTCCGATTTTGACTAAACTTGCAGTCCCAAAGCGATCGATCAGATTCAACTCGATCGATCCAACACTTCTAGCACTGCTTTTGGGAATAGCTGATCCTTAAACCAAATAATTTGGGCAGGTGTATCTGCAACCTTCACGCCTGCTTTTTCCAGATTTAGCCGCTCTGATACCGCCAAAATCAGATCATCCCGCCCCGACTGTCTCACCTGCGAGAACTTCTTCCGCAAATACTCTGGTCGCCAATACCCCACAATCTCGACCAAAAACGATCGTCCATCTGGATGCACCACGCGAAAATCCGGAATCATCACGCTGCCTGGAATGGGAATCAGATCGACTTCCCGTTCTAATCGCCACTCCGTTTTTGCTTTGTTCCATCGATCGACAAACCCAGCTTCGAGTAAACTATCGTAGGTTTTTCCCGGTGGATAGTGGCTGACCAATCCACAGTCCGAATCGATCGCGAACCGTCCCTGCCGCGTTTTGCCAGAATAACTGTCATTGATTTGCAATTCTGCGGCTAAACTCCAGCGGGTTACATGCAGCAAGGCTGGCAGTAGCTTTGCGATCGCCAGTCCATACCGCGTTGAAGGCTTAAATAAACTTGTAGGACCATCGATCGTCAGCGTAAACCCATGATCGGCATCGCCTTCGATGTAAGTCATCAACTGAAACAGTTTCATGTACCGGAACAATAGCTTGTACTGTCCTGGATCATTGCGGTGAGCATTGATCACCATATGACTGGCACGATAAAAAACGCCCTGCACTTGCGAGAGATTGTAGCGGTGGATCAATGCTTCCGGTGTCGGTGCTTCAAAACTCGTCAGGATTTGATTTTCTGGTAGATCGGCGTACAGTCCCGCTTTTACCTGTTCGGGTAAGACTTCGCGATCGAGGGCTTGACTCAGCCCCATTGCG
>DATJEM010000011.1:0-11582 GCA_035496615.1 Leptolyngbya sp. | reverse complement strand
GTGTGTCCCAGCAAGATTTCACAAGCTCCCGTGTCGAGATGCCAAACTTTCACGGATTGATCGATCCCACCACTCACCACGCGAACGCCCTTTGGAGAAAATGCCACTGAAGTAATTCGATCGCTGTCCTGAAACACACTTTCGCACTGTCCCGATTTCAGATCCCAGATTCTCACGGTTCCATCTTCGCTGCCGCTGACCAATTGCTTTCCGGTCGCACTAAACGCGATCGACATGACTCGATTAGTATGCCCCTGCAAAGTCTGTAAGCATTGACCCGTATGTGGATTCCAGAGATGAATCGAATGATTTTCTTCGCCACTTGCGAGGAATTCACCATCGGGACTGTAGGCGATCGACCAGATTCGACTTTGAGCCGTGAGAATCTGCAAACATTCGCCCGTGTTAGGATTCCACAATCGAATGGTTTGATCAAAGCTACCGCTCGCCAGCGTTTTTCCGTTGGGGCTAAACATCACTGACCAAACCCAATTTGTGTGTCCGCGTAGGACTTTGAGGCATTGATTGTTCGATCGATTCCATACTCGAACGGTATGATCAAAGCTACCGCTCGCAAGTAACTGATCCTCTGGGCTAAATGCGACTGTCCACACCCAGTTTTCATGTCCATAGAAACTACTGATACAGGCTCCAGAACTATCCCAAAGATTGACCGTTTGATCGGTGTTGGTTGTGGCTAAATATTGATTATCGAAGCTAAACTCGACCGATAGCACGAAGTTTGTGTAACCTTGAAGGGTTTTACAACATGCTCCAGTTTGGGTGTGCCAAAACCGAACTGATTGATCCGCGCTACCGCTCGCGATCGTCTTTCCATCCGGACTGAAGATCACCGATCGAACGACTCCGCGATGCTCATGCAATGTTCTTAAGCATTTTCCAGAGGCGCGATCCCAGAGCTTGATCGTTTGATCAAAGCTACCGCTGAGTAATAGCTGCCCATCGGGGCTAAAGCTCACGCATCGGACTTGCTCTAAATGTCCGGTCAATGTTTTGATGCAAGCTGTTGTTTGACTGTCCCAGAGCTTGATAGTTGCATCTTCGCTACCGCTTGCTAGCAGTGTTCCATCGGGGCTAAACGTGACACTTCTCACCGTATTTGTATGTCCTTCGATCGTTCTTACACAGTCCCCAGTTTGAATGTCCCAGAGTCGGATCGTGCGATCGTCGCTTCCACTAACTAAGGTTTGACCATCCGGGCTAAAGGCAATCGTACAAACCCAATGTTGATGACCTTCTAACACTTTCAGGAGCTTACCTGTGTTGAGATCCCAGAGTCGGATCGTGCGATCGGCGCTGCTACTCGCAAAAATTGGAGCCGTGGGAGAAAGCGCGATCGAGATCACCCAATCCTGATGATCCGTTAAGGTTCGCAAACAATCGCCTGTTTTTGCATTCCAGATTTTGACCGTATTGTCACCACTCGCAGACACAATCAGATTGCCATCAGAGCTAAAGGCAACTTCGCAGACCCAATGTTGATGACCTTCGCAGGTTAGGAGTTTTTGACTATCCAACACATTCCAGAGATGGATGGTTCCTGCTGTATCTCCTGCTGCTAAGACTGAGCCATCAGGACTAAAAGCCACTGACCAAACATTGCCTAATGTTTCTGAGAAGACTGATTTTTTCAGATCTGCCCGGCTGAAATTGACCTGATGAAGGTTCACTCCCTGTAGCTGTGCCTGCCAAACTGCGAGGTCTGAAAAGTCGTATCCGGTGAGATCGGTTTTGAGGCAGCAGAGCAAGTTTAGGATGTTTCCGGCAGCATATCCAGGGGCACAGCCCGATCGCGCTCTTAGCTTCACTAAAAGATGTCTCAGCTTATCTTCTAAGTCCGTTTGACAATGACTTGGAGCGCTCAAACGATCGATTAATGGCTGCATGATCATCCGAGTTTGTCGATCGCGGATGTGATCTTCAACCGTTGCTTTGATC
This sequence comes from Leptolyngbya sp., assembly GCA_035496615.1. GTDB lineage: Bacteria > Cyanobacteriota > Cyanobacteriia > Leptolyngbyales > Leptolyngbyaceae > Leptolyngbya. Next base: position 9,623 of record DATJEM010000011.1, on the reverse strand, counting down.
ACCGCATGCGACATCAACAGGTGAAAGGACTCCGAACAAAGCTCTTGAAAGACTCGATCGATGAATTGATCAATCACATATTCCATCACCACGGGCTGCTGCGTGAATTTTGCACCGCGCTTTTCTACGATCGGTCTGCGTGCCAATGTTGCCAAAGCTTCAATAAGCTGCCGTTTTGGAATCGGGGGGACTAAATCATCCGCGAGTTCAGATAAAGCTGTGCCATCGCGATTGATTGCAATCCAATACATGATCTGTTGTTCAAGATCAGATAAGCGATCGAACTGTTCATCCAACAAATCAGAAATGCCGCCAAAGACCGCCGTTCCTTGTACGAGAAATTCTGCAACATCACTATCAAACAGATCTTGAATGGTAGAAGCGGCGATTTTTAGCGCCAATGGATTGCCACAATACAGATCAGTTAATTGCTGGAAAGTCGTCGAATCTGCTGCGAGTTGCTTTGGTTTGAGCAATGCTTTCGCTTCGATCGCATCGAGTCCTTCCAACCGAAACGATCGCACAAATTGCCCTTCTAAGGCTGCAACTTCTTTCGGATTTTCTCGACTGGTTAAAACGAGACAACTTTGGTGAACGGTCTCGCCGATTCTACGAAACAATTCGCCGTAAGATTCATACCCGATCGGGTAATGTCCAGCCCGATCGCCAACCTCTAGAATAGATTCAACATTATCAAGCATCAACAGGCAGCGCGACGATCGTAAGTAGTGCATCAATCGAGCCAATTTTCCATCCACGGTATCGGGCAGTTCTGTTTCTTGCTGTCGCGACAAAAACGGAATCCAATCCGACAAAATCACATCAAGCGGCGGCGCATCTTGCAGCGATCGCCAAATCACCGCTTCAAATTTTCCTTGAACCTGCTGCGCCAATTTCACCGAAAGTGCTGTTTTGCCAATCCCACCCATGCCTAGAATTGAAACAAATCGACATTGATCTTCAGTCACCGCCCGATCGAGCGCGAGCAATTCCTCAGTCCGACCCTGAAAGCTAGAGACATCGACCGCTTCTCCCCAATCCACTAGCACAGGAGAAATTGGAATCGCGGGCTGTAACGGTTCAGATTGGGAATACTGACGCAAGGCAACGCGAAAATTGCTCTTTGTCACCCGCTGACCCAAGCGATCGGACAAAAGCTGCCACAAGTGCGAACCTACTAGCTTGATATAATCCGGATCATAGTCCTCAGACGTTGCAATCTGTTCATAGGTCTGACCTTCCCAGGCGCAGCGAAACACAACTTCTTGAAGATGATTCAAGCGATCTTGCTCTAGCACCCGATCCAACACGCAGAGTGCATCTTCGATGGTCATCACGGTAGCCACCCTTCCTGATTATTTTCTCAATGAGCGATATTGAACGCTTCAATCGAAATCAGGGAAATTACGGACACCTTCATTATCGAGTAAATTCAGTTGCAGTGAAATAACATTTTATAACTTTCGATCGATCACTTTTTCATACTGTCGATCGCAGGTTAGCTGCCTACAGTTAGAGATATCCAGTCTGAATCGAGTGCATAAAATCGTATTTTCCACCGTATTCAGCCTAGATAGGAACTCGGTTTATCTGACTTCCGTTATCGTTCACTCCCCTGAAGATGATGAACATGGCTCTTAATACCCCAAATGATTTCTTATTGTCTGTGCTAGAAGGTTTAGTCGATGGCATTTTGCTTGTGAGTCCGCACGGTGAACTGATCTTCGCCAATACACCCGCAACCGAACTTTGCCAGCGAATCAACCCAAAACAGCAATACCCTGCCGAGGTCTGGCGTTCCTGTGAAGCGTTAATCGAAAGTCGTCAATGGTATGGCGATCGTCCGTTAGTGATTGAGTCTGAGTTACACACTGAAAACAGTCAAACTTATCGAATTCGAGTGCAATGGCTGCAATTAAATGAGCCGTGTTTGCTGATTCGACTGGAAGATCAGCAGCGATCGCTGCAAAGTCTCGCAGTGACCGAGGCAAAGAAGTTCGGTCTGACCCCGCGTGAAGCCGAAGTTTGGTTCCTCAAACGCTGTAATCTATCCCGTAAAGAAATCGCATCTCGGTTGTATATTACGATCGATACCGTGAAAAAACACTTAGGAAACATTCAATCCAAACGCCAAGCCCATCAAGAAAGTTGGTGCTAGCGACCAAAAAGCTCCGATCGTTGACCCGATCGGAGCTTTTATCATGACTACTATTTTTTTAATGCTCGTGGACAGAATGCTCTAGCTCTCTCTCAGCGTGAGCCGAAAACCGCTTCTCAGGGTCAATTCCCTTGAACGTTGGCGGCAACCAAACTCGTACCACTAACAACAACGCTAGAGCCATCAAAAAAGCGCAGGTCGAAAGAACTTGAGTCCAATGTACTTCTAAGATTCCGCGCACCAGCACTTCTCGCAAAACTGAGACGATCGCAACTTCCACCGCAACCCCGATCGAGATTCGCTGCTCCTGCAAATAGATAATCAGCAGCCGAAACAGTTCCACCAAAATCAGTAGAAACAGAATATCGGCTGTGACACCGTGAAAATTCAACGGCGGCAGCAGCGAAATAAACATCGCCCGCAGTTGAATCACCATCACACAGAACAGTCCAATGCACAATGACACCACGATCAAATCCTGAACCGTCTCCAGTGCCTTCACGACATGACTTCGGCTAAAACTCGCAGTTCCGCGATCGTTCTGACTCAACGATCCAAAGGATGGCTTAATCGAATCCTGCATTTTGGCGCTCCTTAAACTGATTTCTTACTTTAAGTTGAGTAAAGGCTATATTTCAAGCCACTTTACATTAGAGTAATTTATTGATCCCATTAAGGTTCGATGTTTGATTTCGTCCAAAACTGCTACAGTAAATCTGCATTCAGACACAGCGATCGATATGACTAGAGCAGGCGTTGGAATCCGCACAGCCCAAGCGCGATCGGAACGCATGACCGGGCAAATTCATGTATACGACGGGGCAGGCAAGGGAAAATCTCAGGCAGCCCTCGGAGTCGTTTTAAGATCGATCGGGCTGGGGATTCAAAATCTATCCCCGACTCGCGTTTTGTTACTGCGATTTCTCAAAGGTCCTGGTCGTACTTATGATGAAGATGCCTCGATTCAGGCACTACAGCGAGCGTTTCCGCATTTGATTGATCAGGTTCGCACCGGACGTGGGGAGTTTTTCGGAGCCGATGAGATTACCAAATTCGATCGACAAGAAGCCCAAAGAGGCTGGGATGTCGCGAAAGGCGCGATCGCGTCCGGTCTTTATTCAGTCGTCGTCATGGATGAACTAAACCCGGTGTTAGATCTGGGATTGCTCTCAGTCGATGAGGTGGTCAGAACCTTAAAAAGCAAGCCGGATCACATGGAAGTGATTGTGACTGGTCGGGCGGCTCCGCCAGCTTTGATTGATATTGCAAATCTGCATTCTGAAATGAAGCCGCACTATCATTCTGCGAAAGAAGAAGGCATTGCAGGCATCGAAATCTACACGGGAGCAGGCAAGGGGAAATCAACCAGCGCATTGGGTAAAGCCCTTCAAGCGATCGGCAAAGGCATCAGTCAAGACAAATCGCATCGTGTGTTAATTATCCAATGGCTCAAAGGAGGCACAGGCTACACCGAAGATGCGGCGATTAACGCTTTACGCCAAAGCTATCCAAGTTTGGTAGATCATCAACGATCGGGCAGAGATGCGATCGTCTGGCGTGGTCAGCAGCAGGAACTTGATTATGTTGAAGCCGAACGCGCTTGGGAGATCGCTCGTGCTGCGATCGCGTCGGGTTTGTACAAAACGATTATTCTGGATGAACTGAATCCGACGGTTGATTTGGAACTCTTGCCGGAAGAACCGATCGTTCAGGCATTGCTTCGCAAACCCCGCGATACTGAAATCGTGATCACAGGTCGCTGCAAGAATCCGCCTGCATACTTTGATTTGGCAACCGTGCATTCAGAGATGGTGTGTCACAAACACTATGCTGAAAAAGGTGTCGATCTCAAGCGAGGCGTAGATTTTTAGCCTCCAAGCAAAAATTGGTTTTTTAGTTATTGTAAGCTTGATGAATTAAACCCAGACTTTCTGCCTTATCCAAAGCAACATCTGGAAGATTATTAAGTAAATCATCCCAGGTTTTTTGGGCTTGCAAGGCATCAACAACGATCTGAAGCGGCTCTGAGAGAATGCTTGAAAAATCTGCTTCTCCAGCACCCTGAATGCTGAAAGCCAATTTTTCTTGTGGCGGCGTGAATTGAGCCTCGATCCCTTCGCGATTGCCTCTAGAATCGACTCGATACCAACCCGTTTCAGCTAGATAGATTGCATTCAACCCGTGTAGACAGTAAAGCGCACTCTGATCATCAATACGCAGCCTTTGATAGCAAAACCCTGCTGGAATGTCATTTGCCCGCAATAGGGCTGCTAATAGATGGCTTTTTGCATAACAATATCCTGTTCTGTATCGCAGGACATCTGAAGCTCGACAAGTGACAGGATTCATTTGATGATCGTAGCTGTGAAAGATTTGATCTCGAACCCATTCAAAGCAGGATTTTGCGATCGCTTCGGCACTCTGATGCCCTGATGCGAGTTCTTGAGCAAGTTCCAAAATCGCTGAGTGTTTCCAATCAATCACTTCGCTGTCTTGTAAATACTCTTGCATTTGATCTTCAATCATCCCTTTGCAGCGCTTTAATCAGCATCTTAATTTAGCATTGCGCTAAAGACATCGATCGTCTCTTTCAGCGCCTCGATCGAGCGAATCTAAACAATCATTAAGTCAGCAAATCTAGAATCGCTTTAACTAATTTGTCTGATTCCACTGGCTTTGTGATGTGAGCTTGAAACCCTGATTGGATTGCTTTTTGCTGATCAAAATCCCTGGCATAAGCAGTCAGCGCGATCGCTCGAATCAGTCCGCCTCGATCCGGTGGGCGCGATCGAATCTGCTGGATCAATCTATATCCATCCATCTCAGGCATCCCCACATCACTCACTAAGACATCAGGCGTGACTTGATCCAAAACTTGCAAAGCTTCCAAACCAGAAGCCACAGCAATCACCTTTGCTCCGTTTTGCTCTAGCAAAAAGGCTTGAAAATTGCGGGTATCTGTATCATCATCAACGACTAGAATATGCAGATTGCTCAAAGGAGTTTCTGTTTGTTCTATTTCAGAGTGGGGCGGTTCAGCGATCGTCAGGACTCGCTGCTGAATCACAGGAATTTGTACCGTAAAGGTTGCGCCTTGATGTTCGCCGAGGCTTGCTGCTTCGACCGTTCCGCCGTGCATTTCTACGATTTGCCGCACGATCGCCAGCCCTAACCCCAATCCCCCGAATTTCCGAGTTGTGGTGTAGTCCTCCTGCCGGAAATACTCAAACACATACGGTAAGAACTGGGGAGCGATGCCTTTTCCGGTGTCGCTGACTCGAATCTGAGCGAATTGATCAATCTGTCGTAGTTCGATCGTTACTAGTCCACCCGGCGGCGTGAATTTGACCGCATTGGCGAGTAAGTTCCATACAACCTGTTGTAAGCGGGTTGCATCACCCGAAACCGGAGCAACTGTCGGACTGAGATCCAGCAAAACCTGAATGTTTTTAGCTTCTGCTGCCAAGCGGACGGTTTCGATCGCGGCTGAAATCACAGAGGTCAACCTCACAGGAGCCGCTGTCAAAGCTAGCTTTCCTTGCATAATGCGGGAGATATCTAAGAGATCTTCAATCAGTTGAGTTTGAAGCTGGGCATTGCGCTCGATCGTCCTCAACGCTTCAGATTGTCGGGTCGAATCCAGCTTGCCCGTTTGTAACAATCGTGTCCAACCGAGGATGGGATTAAGCGGCGATCGCAGTTCATGCGACAGTACCGCTAGAAACTCATCTTTGATCCGGTTGGTTTGAGCCAACGCTTCAGCCCGCGCTTCTAGTTCGGCGACCAGTTGCGATCGTTCTAAGGCAGCGGCGACTTGAGCGGCGACCGCTTGCATCAGGTCAAGCTCATCACGGGTGAAGCGATCGCGCTGACGAGTGCCTAATCCCAAGGTGCCTAGAACGCGATCGCCCACCATCAGCGGATGACTTGCATAGGCTCGAATCCCGATCGACTGTAAGGGCAGAGCCAGAGAATCATCAGATCCAAAAGCATTTTCAACGATCACAGGCTGACGATGTTGCACAGCATATCCACAAACTCCTTGACCGAGTTCCAGCACATTGGCAGCCTGGACAATTTCGTCTGAAATTCCGCCGTAGGTGTAGAGATGAAGGCGTTCCTGGTCTTGATCAAACAAGTAATTGAAGTAAACCTCAAGTCCCAAATGAGTCGAAATCCGGTCAAATAATCTAGCTAAAAGTGCTTTGGGATCTTCGTTGAGTAATAGCTCATTCGCGATCGTCGAAAGCAGCTTCAAGCGTTCGTTGCTAGCTTGTATGGTTGCTTCTGCTTGTTGGAGATCGGTGATATCAGTGTTCGTTCCAAACCAGCGCAAAATCTTTCCTTGTTGATCTTGAATCGGGATGGCGCGAGATAGAAACCAGCGGTAGTTTCCGTCTTTGTCCCGGAGCAGAAAAGTGTCTTCCCACGCTTCGCCTGTTTCACAGCATTGACGGAAGTGTTGCACCACTCGATCGAGGTGATCAGGATGATGTACTTTCTGCCAGCCCCAGCCCTGCATTTCTTCTAGCGTTGTGCCTGTGTATTCAAACCAGCGACGGTTGTACCAGAAAATCCAGCCATCTGCGTCTGCCATCCAGGCAAACTGAGACATATAATCTGCCAGAGTGCGAAAGTGTTCCTCGCTCTTGCACAAAGCGGCTTCAGCTTGTTTGCGATCGGTGATATCGACTGCCGCTGCATAAATCGCCTGTTCTTCTAAGCAGAATTGTGCGTTCCAGAGAAACCAGCGGTAGGAACCGTTTTTATGGCGATAGCGGGTTTCAAACTTGAAGGGTTGATGATTAGAGCATAGAGTTGCAGTCTCCGAAAGTGAGACCGGCTCATCCTCTGGATGAATAAACTCAGTCCAGGGGTGAGCGATCATCTCTTCGGGTGTCCAGCCGAGGATACTCTCAAAGGTCGGGCTAACCCATTGAAAATCACCGTTCGCGCCTGTGATCATTTGCAAATCTGAGCTAACGGCTAGAAATCGCTCCCGTTGATGCTCAATTTGCTTCTGATCAGGGGTCGATCGAAGTTCCAGGGCATCAATCACCATTGCCGCGAGATCGATCAGGGTGGCTTCCTGCTCAAGGCTCAAAGGCAGATGTGGGTGACGATCGAGCAGACAAAGCGTACCGAGATTGAAGCCATCGGGACTGATCAACGGCGCACCTGCGTAAAACCGAATTCCCGGATCATCAAGTTGAGCATCCGGAATCATCAGCGGTGCATCAATTAGCCCTGCAAAGCAATGTCTCTGATCACGCGGGACTTCGCAGGCATCAAACCCGATCGAGGATTTAAACCAGGCTCTCGACTCATCGACAAGAGAAATGAGCGCGATCGGGGTTTCAAATAGCCTTGCTGCCAGCTTGGTGATGCGATCGAATGCAGCTTCAGGCGGCGTATCCAGAACCTGATAGCGATGCAGCGCCGCTAACCGATTCGTCTCATTTTCAGGAATAAGTCCGGTCGATCGCGGTTGTGGCAAGGCGTTAAACATACTTGAATGCTGTCGCTGAATAGAAACGATCGCGCTAATCTCAATCACCAGTGTATCGAATTCGATCGGTGATCTTTCAACACAAAAGTTAATGGAGATAGATACTCTGGTCTTAATCTATGCGCGCATTCCGCCAAAGAAATCGATCGTATCTTTGAGAGCATCAATGAAGCGATCAATTTCCTCGCGAGTGTTGTAAAAGTACAAACTAGCGCGAGCCGTTCCCGGTGCATTTAACAATCGATGTAAAGGTTGGGTGCAATGGTGCCCCGATCGAATGGCAATTCCAGACTGATCTAACAGCGTTGAAAGATCATGCGGATGAAGTTCTCCAGCCGTAAATGAAGCTAATGCTGCTCGTCCTCTTCCATTGGCATCGGGTTTTGTGCCATAGATGCGAAGGCTCGGAACTTCTGCTAGTCGCTGGAATAGATACGCTGTAAGTTCTTCTTCGTAAGCGTGAATTTTGTCGATGCCAATCTTTGTCAGATAGTCAACGGCTGCACCCAGCGCGATCGCTTCCGCAATGGCAGGCGTTCCTGCTTCAAACTTGTGCGGCAGATCAGCGTAAGTGGAATGATCCAAATACACATCCGCAATCATTTCGCCGCCGCCGAAGAACGGAGGCATGGCTCTAAGAACGTCGAGCTTGCCATAGAGGAACCCAATGCCAGTGGGCGCGCACATTTTGTGCCCCGATGCGACGAGCCAATCGCAATCGATCGCTTGCACATCGATCGGCATATGCGGCACGCTCTGACAGGCATCAATCAGCACTTTCGCCCCGAATTGATGAGCTTCCGCGCAAATTTCTTGCACTGGATTGATGCAGCCCAGCGTATTGGAGACATGAACGATCGAGACTAGCTTCGTTTTCTCAGATAACAAGGATTGGTAATGTTCAAAGTCAAAGCCTTCAGTTTCGCTCAGTTGCACAAACTTGAGTACCGCGCCCGTTTTCGCTGCAATCATCTGCCACGGCACAAGGTTACTATGATGCTCCATCACCGAGAGAATAATTTCATCGCCTGCCTGTAAGGTGTTCAATCCCCACGCATACGCCACCATGTTAATGGCTTCACTTGCATTGCGGGTATAGACAATCTCCTGCCGAGATGCCGCATTGATGAACGCTGCAACCTTATCCCGCGCCGCTTCGTAAGCATCGGTCGCCCTCGCACTCAAAGTATGTGCGCCTCGGTGAACATTTGCGTTGTCATGTTCATAATAGTGCCGCAGAGCGTCCAGAACCGCGATCGGTTTTTGGGAAGTCGCAGCATTATCCAGATAGACCAACGGCTGATCGTGAATGCGCTCATTCAGAATCGGGAAGTCCGATCGGACGGTGGCGGCGAGAGTTTTTTCTTGCAGGAAAGTCATTTTAGGTATGTTGGGAACGAATGAAACTAGCAAGTCGATCGCGTAAGGTTTTGACCGGAATCTGTTCGATTACTTCGATCGCGAAGGCGTAAGTCAACAGCTTACGAGCCGCATCGTGATCAATGCCGCGACTCTGGAGATAGAACACTTCATCGTCTTCTAGCTGGCTCACTGTCGCGCCGTGAGCGCATTTCACGTTATCAGCAATAATCTCTAACTGAGGCTTGGTATCAATCCGTGCTTTCGGGGATAACAATAAATTTCGACTAAGCTGTCTAGCATCTGTCTGTTGAGCGGCTCTTGGAACGAAGACTTTACCGTTGAATACGGCATGAGCACGATCGCTAACAATCGTCTTATTGATCTGATTGCCTGTTCCGTAAGGCTGACTCAGCGATAACAAACTATGAGTATCACCAATACGATCGCCATCTACAACCGTCAAACCATTCAGCGTCGTCTCGGTCTGCTCACCGGTTTGATAAACCTCTAAGCTATGCCGCGAAACCTTGCCGCCGAGATGAACCGCAGTGCAGGAGTAACGAGAATCTCTCGCTTGCGAAACAGCAGTTTTGC
>DATJEM010000010.1:0-12759 GCA_035496615.1 Leptolyngbya sp. | reverse complement strand
ATCCGAGCAATCCTTCAACGGCTCCAGTAGTGGCATCAGGAACAGTTGTCAGCGGAACTGCGATCGTGGCGGATCAAATTTCTCCCCATGTTGGTCTTGTTCTTGGCAACCGTCCAGCAAATCGACCTGGAGGCTTGAGTCCATCTCAGCAAGCCTCACTCAAATCTTTAGGAATTGCGATCGCGGTTCCAAGCTCTGTTCCGGCAGGCTATCGGGTTAGCAAGATTGATCGAAAGCCTTGTGCTGCCAATGCGCCTCGATCGGATCAGGGTGTTTGTCGATTTGACCCTCAGTACGCCATCATCTATCGCAATGCCGAACAGGAGCGTTGTTTTGCAATCGAAGCAACAGGGGGTGGCATTGGTGGTGTTCCCGCAGAGTATGAGGTGAAACTCAAGACTGAATTATGGGGTGAGACTTCATTGGTGTTTGGTCAGCAAAACGGCGAGTTTAAAACACCATCGCCACAACAGCTTAACTCGGCACAACCGAACTTATTGACAGATTGGGCAGGGGTAGGACCGTTTTATCGAATCAGTGGAGCCGACCTTGTACGGCAGGCTTACTACAAGGGGCAAACTGCTCAGTGCCGGAATACAATCACTCCAAATCAAGCCATTCAGATTGTACGATCGCTGACTTGGCTCAAGTAGCTTCTTGCAATCGTGAGCAGCAAACATCACTCCAATTGAGAACACTCGGCAATTTCATCAAAACAAAACTTCTGAACGAGCTTGGTTAATGCGATCGCGATTTCTGGTTTGGACTCTGGAATTTGCTGAATTAACTGCAAGATCTGGTCAGCATCCACCGCGAGCGATGCTTGATGAAGTTGAGCAACCCAAGCAGGTGGCATGGTCTCTAGCATCTCATGAGTGAGTTCAGGCGATGATTCAATTGAGGATGTTGTCTCTTCTTCGTAGAGATAGTTCACGCCAAGATGCTCCGTCAGTTTCTCGAATAAGTGAGCTTCTCGAAATGGTTTTGCCACTAAATCATCACAGCCAGCCGCTAAGATCGAAGTACGTTGTTCTTCAAAAGCACTCGCGGTGAGCGCCAAAATCTTCGATCGAGCTTGAGGTGATTCCATCGCCCGAATTTGTCGAGTTGCCTCATAGCCATCCATCACAGGCATTCGCATATCCATCAAAATTAAGTGTGGTTGCCATCGCTGCCATTGTGCGATCGCATCTTCTCCATTGATCGCCGATCGTGTTGCAAATCCCACCATCGTTAACAATTGCTCAACAAACTCTCGATTTTCAGCGCGATCGTCTACGACTAAGATTCGATACTTCTCTTGATGGGGTGCGAGTTGCAGCACTCGGTTTGAATTCAGCATTGGGGTAACGTCTGTGGGATTCGCCATTGCGACTTGAATCTCAAAGGAAAACGTTGATCCTTGTCCCACGGTTGATTCAATCTGAATGTCGCCGCCCATCAAACGCACAAATCGCCGACTAATCGTTAATCCAAGCCCGGTTCCTTCTCGCAGTTGGGAACCGCTACGGGTTTGAATAAACGGGCGAAATAGCTGATCGAATTCTTCGGGAGCAATGCCCTGTCCTGTATCTTGGATTTTGAATTGCAGCGTTGTATCTGATTGCACCGTGGCTTCTGATTGCAGCATGGCTTCTAGCGTAATGCTGCCTTTGTCTGTAAATTTTATTGCATTGCTGAGCAAATTGATTAACACTTGGCGCAGCTTGTTTTCGTCGGTCTGGATATATTGAGGAAAATTGGGTGCGATCGTAAAATTCAATGCAAGCTGCTTTGTCTTTGCCCGCATTAAAAACATTTCTTGCAGCGTGTACAAAAGATGATGCAAATCAAAGGAAACTACATTTAACGCCGTTCGTCCAGCTTCAATCTTTGACATCTCTAGCACGTCATTAATCAAATCCAGCAGGTGTTCACCACTGCGATTAATAATGGCAAGCGAATTGCGTTGTCGATCGGAAAGTGCAACATCGCGTTCCATCAGTTGAGCAAATCCCAGAATCGCGTTGAGCGGGGTTCTGAGTTCATGGCTCATGTTGGCAAGAAACGTACTCTTTGCGAGATTGGCTGCTTCCGCTGCTTCTTTAGCGATGCGTAAATCGGCTTCTGCTTTATATCTGGCTCGTCCGATCGCAATCAGTTCACCAACCCGTTTGACGCTCTTAATATCTTCTTGACTCCACGATTTCTGGAAATGTGTCGTATCTACTCCCATAAAGCCTGTCACCTGACCCTGATAAATCATCGGCACTGCCAGTAAGGATTGAATCGACTGTTGAGTAAACAACTGCCGTTCTGGGCAATCAGGAATCAGGGCGATGTTGCTCGTGTATAAGGCTTCTCCCGCAAGAATCTGCTGATGTAAAACTGGAAATTGAGGAACACTCGATCCTCTGGCTGCAAGAGTCAAAGGAGCAACATTCTCACCACACCATTCATACAACAATTGACAGTCAGTGCGATCGTTACGGTACTCGAAGATACAGCCTCGCTCTGCACCAAGATGGCGAGTCACTAATTCTAACGTTTCCTGGATCGCGGTTTCTGCCTCTCGGTCAATGAACTGTCGAGAGATCTGACTGAGTAAGTTATCAAACTCAGCGCGACGTTGCAGCGCTTCTTCGGCGGCTTTGCGTTCTGCTTCGCGGCGCTTCGCCTCGCTAATATCTACAATCACAAACTCAAAGCAATCTTCTTCTAAGCTGGAACGCAGTGAGAATAAGCCCCAACCTGTTGAACCATCCGCCCGCCGTAGTTGAGTTTCTATATCGCGTACCTCTCCATCTTGCTGGAGTGCATCAAGCATGAGTTGTCGAGCCTGGGGATCGACTTGAAATTCGCGGGTAAATCGTTTGCCGATTAGCTCGATCGGCGATGGCAGACCCAGAATATCGGCACAGCGTTGATTGGCATCGAGGAACAACCCATCTTTGGTGCGGGTACACCCGATGCCTACTTGAGAATTCTCGAACAAATGACGGTATTTCAGTTCACTTCGTTGGAGTGCTTCTTCGGTTTGTTTTCGGGGTGTAATATCGGCAAAGACTGCCTCCAAAACATCTTCAGCAGCATTGATCGACAACGTAAACATTCCCCAGCGGACTGACCCGTCGCAATGACGAAACTGCATTTCATAGTTGGTGACTTTGCCATGTTTTTGAATCTCATTCAGAATGACGGTTCGATCGCAGAGATCGGCGTAGAAATCGACTGTGTATTTCTTACCAACAACCTCATCGGCTGAATTGTAGCCCAGTGCCGCGATCGCATACGGATTCGCTTCCAGAATGAGTCCATCTGCTAAACGAATCCGGTAGATACCAACCTGAGCGGTTTCAAATAGATTACGGTACTTCAGTTCGCTGCGACGTAAGGCATCTTGTTGGGCGTGCAGGAGCGCATTTTGGTGACGCAAAGCTTCTTCAGCTTGTTTTTGTTCGGTGATATCCGTTTGCGTTCCAATCCATTCCTGAATGTTGCCTTGAGCATCCAGAATCGGTACGCCTCGCACCGCAAACACTCGATATTCGCCAGATGCCACTTGCACCCGTTGTTCAACTTCGTAGATTGTTCCAGAGTTCACTGCCGCTCGCCAAACCTGCGCGGTAGAAGCGCGATCGTCGGGATAAATACTCTCTAGCCATCCCCAACCTTTTGCACTGTCTTCACTACGCCCCGTAAGCGCACACCAAAGCGGAATATCTTCAACGACTTCTCCCTGAGCGTTCGTCATCCAGACCGCTTGAGCCGTTGCCGTGACAAACGCACGATACCGTTCCTCGCTACGACGTAAAGCTGCTTCAGCCGTCTTGCGCTGACTAATATCTCGAAAAAACGTAATCCGCCCATAATACTCACCCGTCGCAGACTTCACTGCTTTGCTATGACGTTCGATCGTCCGCCCATCTTTCAACAAAATTTCATCGCGCAAGACCTCATCTAAGTTCTGATACAACGCTTCAACGCCTGCCAAAAAGCCTTGTGGATCTGCAAGTTGATCCGCAACCATTGCGGCAATTTGCCTCGAATCCTGCGCGGGAAGAACTTCAGGCAGCCGCCAGATTTCGCAAAATTTTTGATTGTAATCAACAATATTCCGATGCTCATCTGCGACCAAAATCCCATCGATCGCCGCTTCTTGCTGAGCTTTCAATAGCGCATTGCTGCGTCGAAGTTGTTCTTCGATCGCTTTTTGCTCGGTGATGTCTCGCATGATTGAGGAGACAAATTTCAATGAACCATCTGGATGCTTGTGCGTCATAATCACTTGAGAGGTCGGGATCTCTCGTCCATCCGCTGTCAGCAAGCGCGTTTCGCCCATCCAGACTCCGTGCTGCAAAGCAATTGGAAACGCTTCTTCCATCAAAACTTTCGCGGCATCGGGTGGATGATAGTCTAAGATGCTTTTTTGAAGTAGGTCTTCGTCTTCTCCAAATCCATGCACTCGTCGGGTTGCTGGATTGACATAAAGGGTTCTTCCCTCAGCGTCGGCAATTCCAATCGGATCAATGGCTGCTTCTAAAACAGTAATTAAGTCCTCGCGCTGGAGTTGCGGAACTGAATTAAATGCGTTACTCATGGGTCTGACCTTCTAAGCAGAGAGATGCCGCTTGATACAGCGACTGTACGCTAAATCCATCAGTTGGATACTGAACAATCGCGAATTGATAGTTCATGGGAATTGCTGAGAGTTGTTTGTGTAAGGTTTCTTTTGAGGCGTAAGGAAGCGCGATCGCGAATTCTCCATTCCCCCAATATCCTAAGATTGCAGTGTTGTTCAAGGTGATTTCTAAACGTTGGCTTAATTGTTTTAGCCTTTGATTTCCAGTCATGTGACCGTGTTGAAGATTGATTTGTCTAAGAGTTGGAAGGAATACGATCGCAAAACACCCCGATTGGGTTTGACCGATGAGCGCCGCGATCGCTTGACTCGAATGATATTGATTTGAAAGTCCGGTAATCGAATCTTTGGTGGTTAACGTTTGCAGCAATCGAATCCGCTCTAATCGTTGGGTAATGCGTAAAATTAATTCTTGCCCAACAACGGGTTTGACCACATAATCATCGGCTCCCGCCGCAAAAATTTGTTGAACGGTAGCGCTGTCTTGATGAGCAGTGAGAAAGACGATCGGTAAACTCTGCCAGGTTGGATTCGCCCGAATCGCTTGGCAAAGCGCGACTCCATTTAATTGCGGCATTTCAACATCCAGAATCATCAGATCCGGGTTGACGCTCGGCAAAATTGTCCAAAATTGCAAAGGATTGTCGATTCCCGTTACCCGCATTCCCCACGGTTCGAGGAGTTGCTTCAGCGTCGCGAGCATGATCGGATCATCATCGATCGCGAGAATGTTCCACGATCGAATCGAAGCGGGTATTGTATCGGTTTGAACTTCGATCGGCTTGATGCTAGGTTGCTCGATCTTCAAGACCTGACTTAGCTGCTGAACGAGCAGCGTTAGTTCTGGTTGCTGTTGAGAGTTTAGCTTTCCTGAAAAAAGTTGTTCAAGCTGACGAGCAATTTGAGTTCCTTCATCGCGATCGAACATCCCTAATACGCCCGCCAATTTATGCGCGGCTCGCTCTGCCGCTTGCTGCAAATCCTCGGATAGCGTCTCAGCGTCCAACGCTTGAACGGCTTGCTGTAGCACTGTCAAGCGCTCCTCCATTAACCCACGATACTGATTCCAAAGCTGCTCAACCGCCTGATTGTATGACTCAGAAGGGGTGACTTCATTTGCAGAAATGGGAGAAGCAACTTTTTCGGAATCTTTTGCGATTTGCTTCTCTTCTTGCTCTTTGCCGATCGTTTGATTCAATCGATAGCCTAATCCATAAACATTCTCGATCCAATTCACTGCACCAACGGCTTTTAATTTTTGCCGCAATCCTTTGATGTGTGATTTAACGCTGTCTTCTTGCGGGGGATCATCAAACGTCCATAAGTGTTCCACGATGTCACCACAGCTAAAAACGCGGGCAGGATGCCGCAGAAATAGCTCTAAAAGGCTATATTCCTTTGGAGTCAGCGATAATCGTTCGCCTGCGTAAGTGACTTGGCACGATCGCGGATCAAGCCGCAGACATCCAACTTCTAAAAGCGATGTTCCGACAGCGCCGCGTCTTAGGAGTGCCCGAACTCGCGCTTGCAGTTCTCCAAGGTCGATCGGCTTGACCAAATAATCATCGGCACCTGCATCTAATCCTTGAATGCGATGTTCGGTGGCATTTTTCGCTGTCATCAACAAAATTGGAGTTTCACATCGGCGATCGCGGAGCCGTTGACATAGCGAAATTCCATCAAGTTTGGGCAAGTCTACATCCAGCAGAATCAAGTCATAAGCAGCACTATCCGCGGATTCCCACCCGATCGCGCCATCTTCTGCAATATCCACTGCATAGTGATGTTTTTTGAGCGATTGAGCGATCAAAGTAGCGATCGCCTGATCATCTTCAACAATCAGAATCCGCATTGGTCATCCCAACGTCTAATACCACCAAATATTGTAAAACGGTTCATTCTGGCTCTAGAAGCGGCATCACAGAATGCAACAAATCTCCGATCGCGCTCCCCCCACTCGATTTACTGATTCGGCAGTCCTAAATAGGTAAGGGTGCGGTTTAAGGATCGATAAAGTCCCAAATCGCTCTAATATGATTCTCCAACTTCTTCGAGAACGACAACGTTTTTCGCACGAGTCGCGCGACTCTTTGGCGTAGCGTGCAGTTGAATCATCAATCCGATGGGTTAGCCCACGCTCCTTGCCGACTTCCCGATGCCGTTGACTTGACCGCACGATCGCATAGGCTTTCTAGGAAGTGGTGATCAAAGAGCGTCCAACTATCTTTAGAACCTCGGCGGCGATCTTGATTCAACCGGAAATGTCACTGCGAGTCAAGCTTGACTACTTACGGCTACCCTCCGCCTCTTGATCTTCAAGTCCATGCTGGAGAAGCCGGGTTAGCAAAGGGTTGCATTGATTCTTACGTCTTACGATTCGATCGCTGCCGCTGCTTTACAGGCGAGACAAATCGCGCTATCATCCCCAACCTGATGGATTACGAACCCAATTCACGTGAACCCAGTCGCACTAATTATTTGCTATGGCAATTCAACCTTCAAGCAAGATAGACCGTTCTCATCAAAATAATGTTTTGATTGTTGGAGGAGGACCCACAGGACTCACGACAGCACTCATGTTGGCGAATCGAGGATGGACAGAGATTACCGTTCTAGAAAAGCGTAGAACTGCCGACTATTACGAACCAGATAAGTCCTTCAACTACCTCATTGATGGGCGCGGGCAAACCGTCATGGATTTGCTTGGACTGACTGAATCGTTATTCAAGCTTGGCGTTCCAAATACTGAATTTTGCATCACTCGCATTCAGCCGACGGGCAAGCGCAAAATCTCAAAACTATCGCTCGGCACTTCCAGTGGAAAAACAGCTTACTGGCTCCCGCGCAGGGCGCTTGTCCAATTGCTGTACCAAGAAATCAAACGCAACTGGCAAGATCAGATTAGCGTTCTCTTCAACACCCAATGTACCGCAATCAACCAAATCGCACCGCAGCAGGGCAGCCTGATGTTAGAGGTTGTTGCTCGATCTCAGAATCAGGAGCAGCGATTCGAGCCATTCTTTTTGATTGGTTGCGATGGAATTCAATCCATTGTTCGCCAGACGCTCAACCAGTGGCAACCAGATCGGTTTGAGATGCAGCGGTTTCCGTCTCCTAGTTCTGGCTTGAAATACAAAGTGCTGAGTCTGCCGCCGCAATTCCCGCTTGACATTGACTCTCAAGATCATTCCATTTCGACAATGGCATATGCCCTGCGAGGAATACGCCACGATCGCAACCGTTCGCTCAGCTTAGGTCTTTTGCCCACTCAAGATGACACGGCACCGCGTACCGCAAATATCATTAGCTATCCAGATCATCCCCTTTGGAACTTGAACACTGGGGAGCAAGTCCTTCAGTTCTTAGAACAAGACTTTCCACAAGTGCCGACCGTCAAATTGTCTCGATCGACGAAGCCAATCGATTTGCCAACAGCGACGGTGGCGTTTTTCCAGTCCCACAATTCAGTTCTAGATTGCACTATCTGCTGAAGGCTTCTGAACGAGTCAGTGCTAGCGTCGTACTGTTAGGAGATGCAATTCATTGTTTTCCACCGGATATCGGGCAAGGCGTAAACGCTGCCTTAGAAGATGTCGCGGTTTTGAATGACATCCTCTGCCAAAGCCATGATGATTTGGCAGAAGCACTTCCGCAGTATGAGACGGTGCGATTACCAGATGCCAAAGCAGTAGCTCGGCTCGCTCAAATCGCTGCTCCTTGGCAATACAATCAAAATCGCTGGCGGGGAAGATTATGGACAATGCAGGTTTTCCTTCGCTTTGGCATCAGTCGGCTCTTTCCCATCGTGAGTCCTCCAGCCTTCTTTCTGCTCCAAAATCATCAACAGTCTTATCAGGAAATTTGGCATCGGGAGCAACAAGGAAGCCAACGATTTAAGCTGCTGATCTGGATTTTGATTAGCGGATTTTTAGTGAGTGGAACTATCCTGCTATTGGTTTCTAGACGGGGTTAAACACATCGTGAGGACTTTCACTGCGGTGATCCTGCGATTAGGGTGTGATTCATATACTCGCTCTTCCGCCAGTGTTTTATTCGCTTTCAGTGCTTCGACTGCCACCGGATAGCAATGTTCTTATCCACCTTAACTCCTCGCTTCGCCATCATCTCTTCTAAATTCCGGTAGTTCAGAGCGTAGCAACAATACCATCGCACCTTATACCACGATAATTTCGGGCAAAAAAATGTCGCTACTTGAACAGCGATTAAGATGCCATTTAACTTGAAGTCAGAAAAAAGTCAGAAAAAATCAAGTTTCCCCACCGTATCATTTTTGCGGCACACCCACACTAAGAAAAATAACAGTTGATTGGAGTTAATTGGATATGATAATAGGGCGGTTTATGCTGAGGCAGGTAATTGTGGGTTCACCCACCTTTGCACCGTAGCATTGCCTCGATTCTGTGAAAGTAGAAAAGTCAAATCATTAGAGTTTGAAAACGATAGCATTTACAACTGTTGTCGAATCGGAGGTCAGCTTTGGATAAAAATTTAAAGTACTCTAAACGCAGTGAAACCGATCAAATTTTCCCCACTCTAGATTCTCTCGGTCAGACAGCAGAAAACACAGCAACAGACAGACGCTCAACCCCTGATCAATCGGTGCTCACGATGTCATCATTGGGCAAACTGGGACGATTTGGGAATCAGCTTTTTCAGTATGCCTTTTTACGAATTTGTGCCCTGCAATCGAATGCACGAGTTGAGTGCCCAAACTGGATCGGACAATCGCTGTTCGGACGCTTGGATGCACCGATATTGCAGCGCTTGCCGCCTGCGATCGAGCAGCTTGATTCCGGTGAGTCTTTGTTCGATGCGTTTCCAGAGTTTATTCCATACCTTGAGAAAATCGCTGGCGCGCCCAGTGTTCGAGTTGGCGTTGAGGCGCTAGAGCAAGGATTAAGCGATGTCGATTTGTGGGGATTTTTCCAAGTTCACACTCGGTTTTTGCAGCCGCATCAAGCTTTTTTTCGATCGCTCTTTCAACCCGTTCCCGATCTGAGAGCAACTTTAGAAATCGGACTTGCTCAGTTGCGATCGCGAGGCAAAACAGTCATTGGATTGCATATCCGACGCGGTGATTTTGTTCGCTTGCCAATGGCAGGATTTACTTTGGTTGTGCCGCTTGAGTGGTGGTGCGACTGGCTCGATAGTATCTGGCATCAGTTTGATCAGCCCGTGCTGTTCCTCTGTAGTGACGAGTTAGAGAATGTTCTGCCGTCTTTTGCCAAGTTTAAGCCTGTCACCTGCAACGACTTATCGATCGACGTGCCGCAACTGCAAGCCATGAATGCTGAATTTTACCTTGACTTTTTCATGCTGACTCAGTGTGATATCGTCGGCATTAGCAACAGTGTTTTTAGCTTTGCAGCGTGTTTGCTGAATGAGCAAGGGCAGCAGTTTTTCCGTCCATGCTGGGACTTTTCAATCAAATTTGTTCAGTTTGATCCTTGGGACAGTTTACCACTGCTTTACATCGGTAATGGACAGCCCAGGATTTTGAAGCGCATTGATGAAGTTGCGGCAGTTGCCCTTGCAACTCAGGGCAGGCTTGGTTTATTGAGATGTCTCTGCTTTCAGGTGCCAACGAGTATCGTCAGACAGTATTTTGTACGAATTTACCTGAGCTATCAAGGGCGAGGTTGGCGAGGCGTATTCAAGTTGTTCAACAATCAACACTAAATCCAGGTGATAAAATGCAGCCGATTAGGCGCTCCCATACCGAAAAGCGATCGGAACTTTTAGGGTTCTAAGTGAATTTATCTCTTTTGTTTAACGATAAAATATTTTATGTTCCGCCTGCCATTGCCTTTTGTACCGCTTCTGAACTGACGGTTTGATAAATCAGTTTCAGCGTTTCCATTGCAGCTTGATTGGCAAGCGGTTCGATTTTGAGCGGAATCGTGCCCAACACATTGAGAACGGTTTCGCTGCTGGGCGGGGGCGTGATCACGACTAAGGAAGGCTCAAGCTGGTCGGTGTATTGCCAAAACTGATCGGGATTGAGCGGCGTAGTGGGACGAGCGATCGCGGTTTCATCCCCGATCGCGGCTTCACTGCCTGAACTGCGAATTTGTCGCAGCGCATTGATAATTTCTGCCTGAGTGCGTCCGCGGAGTTGAAAGAGGACAAAAGGGTCTTCCCCAAACCGATCGCCCAAAAGATAATAAACGGCTCCGATGTGTTTGCAAGGATTCGCGGAATCGGGACAAGAACAGCGGCTATGAATGTTCGATTTGTCAAACGGAAATAGGCTGAGTCCGTTTGAGGTAAAGACATCCTGAATGTTCTGCGGCATTTCTCCAGCTAGCAGTTTAGCGGAGAAAATCGCTCGTTCTGCCATTGATTCGATCACATAGTCCCATTGTTCATCGGTGAAGCGATCGAGCGAAAAGGAGACTTCATAAGGTTCAGGTGCGGTACCTTGAACCATTGCGGTCACTTTTGCACCGTTAAAGTCAAGGCTCAATACGTTTCCTTGTCTGGCATAGTTTCTCGCTCTCGCTAACCGCTGTGTAAATCCAATGCGTTCTAGAACATCAATCCACTGTTGCACCCACCATTCACGATTAGGCTGTGAGTATGAATCATCTGTCATGTTAACTAATCCTCAATAACTGCACTACGATCGAGCAAAAGCAAGTCTCGTAGCTGATCGGTGTTTAGGTCTGTTAACCAATTCTCACCTGTGCCAACGACTTGTTCTGCTAGAGCTTTTTTGCTTTCGATCATGTCGTGAATTCGCTCTTCTAAAGTTCCGGTACAGACAAATTTATGCACTTGAACATTGCGCGTTTGACCAATGCGAAACACACGATCGGTGGCTTGATTCTCGACCGCCGGATTCCACCAGCGATCGTAGTGAAACACATGATTAGCACGGGTTAGATTCAACCCGACACCGCCTGCTTTGAGCGAGAGAATAAAAATTCTTGGAGCTTGCGGATCGTTTTGAAACCGATCGATCATTTCTTCGCGTTGTTTCTTAGAAGTGCTGCCGTATAAGAACAAGGTTTCTCGTCCTAATTGCTTTTCTAAATGCGGTTTCAGTAACTTTCCCCATTCGGCAAACTGAGTAAAAATCAAAGCGCGATCGCCTTCTAAGACCGCTTCTTCGAGCATTTCTTCGAGCCGCTGCAACTTCACCGATCGACTAGATTCTGCCTGACTTTCTTTTTTAAACAATGCGGGATGATTGCAGATTTGCTTTAGCTTAGTCAGCAATGCCAGAATAATTCCTTTGCGCTGAATGCCTTCTGCGGCATCGATTTCAGCGAGTGATTGATCAACTGTAGCTTGATACAGTGCCGCTTGTTCAGCGGATAAACCACAGTAAACGGGCATTTCTTGCTTTTCGGGTAAGTCTTGAATGATTGATCGATCGGTTTTCAAGCGTCGCAGAATGAAAGGCTGAGTCAGCGATCGCAGGGTTTGCAAGGATGTCGTGTCGCCATAACGCTCGATCGGGATGGCAAAGCGCCGCTGAAAGAAGTTTTTCTGACCCAGATAGCCCGGATTGAGAAAATCAAGGATCGACCAGAGTTCGGTTAAACGATTCTCGACTGGTGTTCCGGTGAGTGCAATGCGGAAATCGGCTTCAAGCTCTCGCACGGCTTGAGATTGTTTCGACTCAGCATTTTTAATGTTCTGTGCTTCGTCCAAAACGATCCCTTGCCAATCGATCGTCTGGAGTGTTTTCAGGTCGCGTTGAACTAAGGTATAGCTAGTAATGATCAAATTGCAGGCTTCAGCGGCTTTTGCAAAAGCTTTGCCTTGCGATCGCTTATCTCCATGATGAACAATCGTTTTCAAGGTTGGCGCAAACTTCTTAACTTCTCGTTCCCAATTGCCTAATACTGAAGTTGGACAAACTAGCAGAACAGGATCTTCTAGCTCTTTTCTCTGCTTCAAATCCAGTAGAAATGCAATCAGTTGAATAGTGTTATGGCAGAGAATATGATTCGCAACGAAGTTATGGTGCTGCTCTACTTCAAAATCATACACCCAGCCTTCATAATCAATGTCTTCAATCTTTTCGATTCTGCAGTAAAAGACTTCTTGATCGAGAAGCTTCTGGATCTTTGCTTTTGCTGAAATTATCTTAGCTGTGTCCAAGCTTG
>DATJEM010000009.1:0-2557 GCA_035496615.1 Leptolyngbya sp. | reverse complement strand
TTGGCTGGCTTCCGTTTCCCAAGCTTGACAAACTTCGGCTAAGAAATCCTGTCCTGCGGAACTATTTTCGTCAAAGCTTGCGGTTTCACTCGTGCCATAAAATCCGATCGCGGAAGCATTGACTAATACAGAAGGTTTTGGATTTGCTTGCGCGATTGCATCCACTACATTTCGAGTGGTTAAAGTTCGACTTTCTAACAGCGATTTTTTGAGCTCCGGAGTCCAGCGATTTTCTGCGATCGGCTCTCCTGCTAGATTCACTACGCCATCGCAGCCTGAGATTTTTTCTTGCCATGCTCCCGCGGCTTTGGGAGTGTAGGCAACGATTTCTAGAGTGTCGGATTGAGAAAATTTTCGTTCGGCAGCAGCACGATCGCGGCTAAATACAACAACAGAATGCCCATCTGATAACAGTCGATCGACCAGACGCGATCCAACAAATCCGGTTGCCCCTGTGACTGCGACTTTCATAATTTTTGAAACGAAACGCCACCTGAAAGTATATCGGACGATCGAATCGTTCTAGCTTACCGAGTCGAGACAATCAGCAATACAGCGCCACGGGGAGTGATGTTGAGGAAAGGTTAGAGGAAACAGAGATCAAATCGCGGGCGACGGTTCCGGTTTAAAGAGTGCTAGGCGAGTCTAAGATTTCGCTGTCGGACGGTAGAAGAAGCGAGGTAGCTTAAATTTTGGGTGTCCAAGCCGTTTTCGCAATGCTTCCATATAGGTAAAAAACACAGGGGTGAGATACAGCGTCAAGACTTGTGAAAATAGCAGTCCCCCGACGATCGCAATGCCCAACGGTCGGCGCGCTTCTGATCCTGAGCCAACACCCAGCGCGATCGGTAACGTTCCCACCAAAGCCGCCATCGTAGTCATCATAATCGGACGGAATCGAACAATGCAGGCTTCGTAGATCGCATCGTAGGGCAGCTTGCCTTCGTTGCGCTGCTTTTCGATCGCGAAGTCCACCAGCATAATGCCGTTTTTCTTCACGATGCCGACGAGCAGAATGATCCCAATGAAGGAATATAGATCCAGTTCAACCTGGAAGATCAGCAAGGTTAGCAATGCGCCAAATCCCGCCGAGGGAAGTCCTGAAAGAATCGTGAGGGGATGAATAAAGTCTTCGTAGAGGATGCCGAGGATGAGATAGATGACTACGATCGCCACCAATAACAACCAACCGAGATCATTAAACGACTGTTGAAATACTTGGGAAGAGCCTTGAAAACTTGCTGTCACCGTAGTGGGCAGAACATCTCGCGCAACTTGTTGAATTGCTTGGGTGGCTTCACTCAGAGATGTCCCCGGCAGCAAATCGAACGAAACGGTAGCTGAAGGTAGACCCGATAGGTGATTGACGGTTAAGGGGCCGACCGTTTGGACGATCGATGCCACTGCATTCAGCGGAATCGTTTTTCCTTGACTGGACTGAATGTACAACATTGAGAGCGCACTCGGATCAGTCTGGAACTCTGGCATCAATTCCGAAATCACAGTGAACTGATCATTCGCAGTATAAATCGTTGAAATCTGACCCGATCCGTAAGCTGTACTTAGTGTACTTCCCACTTGTTGAGCCGTGATCCCAAAGGTCGCCGCTTTCGCATGATCGACTTGCACTTCAACTTGAGGGGTATTGAGTTGTAAGTCACTATCTACGCCGCGCAGACCAGGAATCGCTTGCACCGCTTGCACCAATGGCGGAATGGATTGACGTAATGCTTGAAGATCTAAACTTTGGACTGTGAATTGATAGGTTGAGTTGGTTTGCTGTCCCCCGATCGGAATCGTGGTGGGCGCTCGTAAGAATGCTTGAATCCCCGCCAGTTTTCGCAGTTTGGGCGTGAGTTCTTGAATGATTTGATCAGCACTCAGTTTGCGCTCTCCGCGTGGCTTGAGTCGCACAGTGATCCGCCCACTGTTGACCGATGCGTTTGGTCCGCTCGCGCCGATTGTTGAGTTAATCGCTGCCACGTTGGGATCTTGGCGAATGATATCAACAACTTCCTGCTGGTGGCGCAGCATATCATCGAATGAAATATCTTGCGCTGCTTTGGTGTTACCCATGAGCTGCCCAGTATCTTCGTTGGGAATAAAACCTTTTGGAACTAGCGTAAATAGATAAACCGTCATGAATAAGATGATCAGAGATGCAATCAGCGTGACGAATCGGAATCTCAGTACAGGTCTCAGCGTCCATTCATAGGCATGAAGCACCGCATTAAAAGCATTTTCTGAAAAGCGATAGAAACGATTTTGCTGTTGTCCATGGGATGCAGCGAGAAATCGACTACACAACATCGGAGTCAGCGTAAGTGAAACAAAACCGGAAACTAGAATCGCAACGCTAATCGTAATTGCAAATTCATGGAATAATCGCCCGATTAGACCACCCATGAAAATAATGGGGATGAATACAGCGACTAATGAGAGCGTCATCGATAGAATCGTAAATCCGATTTCTCGCGATCCAATCAAAGCCGCTTCCATGCGGGACTCGCCTAGTTCTTGATGTCGCACAATGTTTTCCAGCACCACGATCGCGTCA
>DATJEM010000008.1:0-3475 GCA_035496615.1 Leptolyngbya sp. | reverse complement strand
GATCGAAACAAAGCGCAAAGACTTTATCACGTCCGCTCCACTGTGGTGTTAGACCGCTTTACCACGGGAGATACTGAAACTTGACCTTCCACCTCTCCATCCTGACTACACTCTACCCATACAAGAACATCTTCAATTACCCGTCAAGATCGGAGCATCTGTGCTGATTTCGATCGCTGCCAGCATCGACTGACCTTGCCTGACTCGATCACAGACATAGCGGGTAATCGTAGCTACATTAGTCAATTGTCGATCGACATTAACACGCTTCACCTGCACCAAAAAATCGAGCAAGAACCCACAGAAGAAAGGTGCTTGCTCGATTTTAGCTTGTAGGCATCAAACCGCAATTAATCGGTCTTTTTGCCAGTTTCGGGTTTTGCTTCTACTTTCGCAGGCTGTTTTGCCGCAGCAGGAGCCGCTTTTGCTGCCGCTTTTTTGGTCGGCGGTGCGATTTCTTCAACTTCGCTCATCGCGAAATTATTCGTGTTGACACCGCCAGCATTGCCGCTGTATCCGGTGTAGTTTACTTTGTCAAACCGCACGATCACCGGATATTTGATGCCGCTTTGGTCGATCGAAGCAACAACGCCGTAGTCTCGATACCAGTAAGACTCTTTACGTAGAATGCGGACTGTAGAACCACGTTGAACCATGACTGTTCTCTTCCTTGTAGTTTGAAAATTAACGAATGAGATGATGCCGCGTCAATTTTCCCCAATTTACTACGGGAGTTGAACCATAAAGCGATCGTCTTCACAGGTTGAAACATTCTGAAACACTCAAGTCAGTTTTGCGCGCCCGCGATCGGAGTCAACGACCAATCCGGACGCAGGTTTTTGGCTCGCCTCAAATAGGGATGATGAATTTTCAAATTTGGATCAGGCGTATTGAAGTGAATCAAAAACCGAATACAGCGTTCTAAACTACCTTTGACGTACATTTGCTGCACATCAATCAGGGGGACATTTTCCCAGTGCGATCGTTCTCGCGCGATCGCGGCAGGAAAAATCGCATCCAAATCTTTGGTCACGGTAAACGTTGCACTAACAATCTCATCGGGGTCGAGAGGGTTGTAAGCTTCCAACTCGTCTAATAACTCCGTAACCGCTTCCCGAATTGCCTCGATCGTATTATCTGAAGCGGTGGTCGCTCCCCGAATTGCTCGTACTCGCCAATGCACGTCTTTGTCCTCCTAATCTTGCTAGTTTGTCCCTAGCTTATCAACGAAGCGCTAATCGCTGAATCCGGATGAATGCCTCATTCTTTATGGTCGGTATAACCACAGAGGCAAGCCACAGGTTTCAAGTTCAAATTCTAACCAGTTCATCCCAACCACTAGCGGCGGTAAGGCTGCAATTAAACCCTCTAAACGAACAGCCCCGCCACGCTGTGAGGCTGAATTTGACGTAAACCGACTGACCAACGATTTACGTTCCTCAAAGGTGTGCGTCTTGGTTTTCTCTGGATCTAAATTCACCAGTTCACACGCCCAGCGCCGCGCATCTTCTTCGGTTCCTAAGCGATCGACAACGCCCAAACCGACTGCTTGCTGTCCGGTAAAAATTCGACCATCCGCAAAGGTTCTCACCGTTTCTTCAGGCAAGTTTCGCGATTCTGCCACCGTTTGCACGAATTGAGAATAGCTGATGTCGATTAGTTCTTGAAGAATTTTTTGTTCTGGCTCAGTCAGTTCTCGATCGAACGACAGAATATCTTTGTAAGGACCGGATTTGATGACTTTGAACGAAACGCCTACTTTCTCTAATAACCGCTCGATATTATTGCCCCGTAAGATTACGCCGATGCTACCTGTAATCGTTCCAGGATTTGCGACAATGTGCTGTGCGCCCATGCCAATATAAACGCCACCCGATGCCGAGATGTTGCCGTAGCTAGCGACAATTTTGATTTTTTTCCCAAGTCGCTTTAAGGCTTCGTAAATTTCCTGCGAGTCGCCGACCGTTCCACCGGGGCTGTCAATTCGCAGCAATAGCGCCGGAAACTCCCGTTCTTCAACTGTTTTAAGATTTTCTAACACTCGATTGCGAGTTGCGCCTGCGATCGCACCTTTCACCTCAATCCGAGCAATTTGTTTCCGTGACCCGCGCTTAAACAACCGAACCATATCCATTCAACCATCATCAGTAAAACGATTTTAACGTTTCCTTATCATTTGAATCAGATTGATATTGCGGCAAAGAATACTTAACACTTCTACATGATTTACTAAGATAGAGAAACCTTGTAATGCCGTTCATCATAATTGTTATGCAGACCAAATCCCGATCGCCGTTTCTTTTGATCGCGCCGTTTTTTCTCTGGGGAACAGCAATGGTGGCAATGAAAGGGGTGATTCCGAACACAACCCCGTTTTTTATGGCAGGAGTAAGGTTGCTGCCTGCGGGAATTTTGGTGCTGTTGGCGGCGATTTGGATGGGTCGATCGCAGCCGAAAGGATGGGCGGCATGGCTGTGGATTGGCGGATTTGCGCTGATTGACGGAGCATTGTTTCAAGGCTTTTTGGCTCAGGGATTGGTCAGAACTGGGGCAGGATTGGGATCGGTGATGATCGATTCACAACCGTTAGCGGTCGCATTGCTGGCATTGTGGCTGTTTGGCGAAAAGATTGGGGTATGGGGCGGCTTGGGACTGGCGATCGGCGTGGCTGGAATTACACTGCTCGGCTTTCCAGAAGATGTGCTGCTCTCAGCCGGATCGCAAGTGGGAGATGCGCTAGTGAATGTGAGTTCTTTCACCGATTTGGTCGCGGGGCTGTTTGATAACGGGCAATGGCTGATGTTATTGGCGGCGTTATCGATGGCAGTTGGGACGGTGATGTCTCGGTATGTGTGTCGCTATGTTGATCCGATCGTGGCGACAGGATGGCACATGATTCTCGGAGGGCTGCCGCTGTTTGGATTGTCGAGTCAATTAGAAAGCGGTCAATGGATCAATATGACGGCGGCAAATTGGGTATCGCTGTCGTATTCGACGATATTTGGCAGCGCGATCGCGTATGGCTTATTTTTCTACTTTGCTGCAAGTGGAAGTCTCACGAGCCTGAGTTCGCTGACATTTCTCACCCCTGTCTTTGCGCTATTGTTTGGCAATCTTTTCTTATCGGAAGTGCTGACTCCGATTCAATGGGGCGGCGTAGGACTGACGCTGATGAGCATTTACTTGATTAATCAGCGGGAGGTCTTGAGCGGATCAATTTCTGAGTCGATCGAGGAAGTTCAGGGTAACATAGCCGAGAATAGGCAATTGCTACCGCAAGCCGAATCAAACCTCAGTGAAATTACGACTCCTTCAGATTCCGATCGCTAACCGATTCGGACAAATCCAAAGGATCGTTGCGTTCTGGATTCGTCTATGATTCCTCGTTGTCCGAAACTCCTGATTGTCACTTGTATTGCTTGTTTCAGTCTGTCTGCAAGACCCGCTCAAGCCGATCGTTCTCCCATGCTTTTGG
>DATJEM010000007.1:0-2687 GCA_035496615.1 Leptolyngbya sp. | reverse complement strand
AATGAAAAAGCTTAGTGCTGCTGCTAGCAACAGTGTGAACAAAGCTTGCAACAATCGTTTTAGCACATAGATTGTCGTCTCACTGGTGATGATTTCGAGCAGTCGATCCCAGCCAGATTTGAATTTTCCAGGGGTAGAGGTTGTCATAAGTTTCGCGATCGGGTGTCCGTGATTATAGCGTTCCTGTTTTAGGATCTGATCCTTTAGTACTCAACCAGCGTCACGATCGGGACTGGGGGGAGTCGATCGCGCCCTTTTAAGTCTTTGAGTTCAATCACAAAGGCACATCCCACCAGTTCACACCCAATTTTTTGAACCAATTTTGCGGTTGCGCCTGCGGTTCCTCCGGTTGCGATCAAGTCATCCACAATCAGAATTCGACTCCCCGGTTCAACTGCGTCTTGGTGCATTTCTAAACAGTCTTTTCCATACTCCAAATCGTATTCGATCGAGTGAACAGCGGCGGGTAGCTTTCCAGGTTTACGAACTGGAATGAATCCGATATTCATTTTGTAAGCCAGCGGCGCACCAAAGATAAATCCGCGCGATTCCATACCGACAATAAAATCTGGTTTCAAGTCTGCACATTTCTCAGCAAATAAATCGATCGTGGCTTTGAGTCCAGATGGATTTTGCAACAGGGTTGTAATGTCCTTAAATGAGATTCCAGGCTTAGGAAAATCTGGGACTTCGCGAATAAAAGACTTAATATCCATAGCAATTTAGAGCAAACGGTACTTGATGGGTTATCGCACAAGTTGCGAAAGTTGTCACTCAAATGGATCAAGTTAGGATACGCTTGGGGATATTGCATTTCAATCACTCCTTTTCAATGACGCTTCAGCAACAGATTCAACAACAGCGAGTTAGACATATTGTGAGTAGCTATCAATTGGATGGCGAAAACAATGAATTATGCGATGCGTGTTTAACCGCAATGTTGCAACTGTATCCGACTGGATTGATCGAATTAGCATTAGTTGAAACAATGGTGCAGAATTGGGCACGAGTGCCGATGCCGAAAGGAATTGACTTTTTTCAGCAGGTAGAAACGCTGTTAAATCAGTGGCAAACGAGCGCGATCGCGGTTTCATTCAGTCCGACCGAATTTCAGCTTGTGACGGGACTTGATGCCAGCCCCATTTTCGGTTCATCCAGTTCGACCACTCCGATCGCGCAGCTTTAAGCTACTCTAAGGTGAAGATTTGTGAAGGTACAAGCGTGCAATTGTCAGCTATTCTTTACGACTTAGACGGAACGATCGCCGAAACTGATCCGCTGCATTTCATTGTTTGGCAAGAATGCTTGCGTGAATATGAAATTGAGATCACCGAAGCGATTTACCAGCAGCGCATGAGTGGGCAAACCAATTTGCCGATCGTGATAGATTTTTTACCTCATCTCACGGCGGCTGAAGGGGAGGCATTGGGCGAACAGAAGGAAGCAAGGTTTCGAGAACTAGCGGCACAACTGCAACCGACCGCAGGCTTACAAACGGTAATTGATTGGGGCAAGCAGCACGGACTGAAACAAGCGATCGTTACGAATGCACCGAGCAAAAATGTCTATCACATCTTACAAGCGCTGAAGCTCGATCAAATGTTTGATCTCGTGGTGATTGCAGATGATTTAGGGATTTGGAAACCCGATCCTGCTCCTTATGCTCATGCGCTGAAAGAGTTTGGGGTGCAACCGGAGCAAGCGATCGCATTCGAGGATTCGATATCGGGCGTTCGATCCGCGATCTCTGCCAAAATTCCGACGATCGGCATCACTTCCGGGCAAACGCCAGAAACCTTATATGATTTGGGTGTAAAGCTTGCGATCACCGATTTTACGGCTCCAGAACTTTGGGCGCTTCTAAAGTAGCATCGCGGGGAATGCCCCAGCCATCCGCGATCGCGTCCGTCCAATCGAGTTCAGGATCGATCGCTTCCAAACTCACAAAAGCATCCAACATTCCACCCACTTCATCCGCTGCTTGTGCTTTGGGAGAATCTTCTGAATCTGGAAACTGAGGGGGATCGAATGGGGATTTCATAAAAACTTCATGAGAGCTTGTCTCAGAAATAATACTGAGGAAGGCTTGATCCGTCAATCCGTATGTGCGATCGCTGATTTACTGTCCCAAGTAAGCTTCAAGTACCTTCGGATTCGATTGAATTTCAGCGGGGCTGCCTTCTGCCAGATTGGTTCCTTCTGCCAACACCCACACTCGATCGCATAAAGACATGATTACGTCCATATTATGTTCGATCACGAGGAAAGTCAGTCCTTGATCATTCCAATAGTGAATGTAGTCGCAGATTTGATTGATCAAAGTAGGGTTCACGCCTGCGGCAGGTTCATCCAGCAGAACGAGTTTGGGACGAGTCATCAAGGCGCGAGCAATTTCTAAGAGTTTGCGCTGTCCACCCGAAAGTGCGCCTGCATAGTCGTTGGCTTTCGGTGCGAGTCCAACCGATTCGAGAATTTCGACGGCTCGATCGCGGTTTTCTCGCTCTTCTTTGCGAATTTTGCCAGATAGCAGCCAAGTGTTTAAGAACGTCTCTCCGGTCTGTTTTTGAGCAGCTAAAAGCATATTATCCATCACTGATAAGCGGGACAACACTCGTGCAACTTGGAACGTGCGAATCATGCCGCGCTGCGCGATCGCGTGGGGTTGCAACGCCTCGATCGATTCTCCA
>DATJEM010000006.1:0-7973 GCA_035496615.1 Leptolyngbya sp. | reverse complement strand
AAAAAGGTGCAAAAATTCGCGGCTGAATCTCTAGCGGGATGCCTGCCCCGGTATCGGTGATTTCAACTTTGATTTGATTGATCTCGGCATGAACTGCGATCGTCAGTTGTCCTTGATAGTTCATCGCTTGAATGCCGTTGTGAATTAAGTTCATCCAGACTTGATTGAGTTCGTCGGGATAGCATTCGATCGCAGGAATTTCGTCATAGTCTTGAACCACAGTTACGCCGCGCTTGAGTTGATTTTGGTAAAGGGTTAGTGCGGTTTCAATGCCCTCAATCATGTTTGCCATCACAGGCTTGCTTTCGACATCTTGACGAGCATAGGTTTTTAATGCGCGAACCACGTGAGCAGCTTGATTCGATGCGATCGACAGGGTTTGAATGCTTCTTTGGACACTCGTGAATTGATAGGCAGCTTTGAGAATATCATCGCGCTTTGGATCAGTGAGCAATGCTAGGAAAGGTTCAACTCGATCGTAAACCCCAATATCAATTAAAGTATCTGCGATCGAGTCTGCGGGGCAAATCTGATGGTGTTCGAGTTGTTTTGCTAAAGCGCGTTTTAGCTGGCGCTTTTCGCGGCTCGATCGAGGAATGATGGCAGCAGATTCGATCGAGTGTTGAATTAAAGCAAAAAAGCTTTGTGGATTTTCAGAAAGTAATGTTGATATGGCTTTGAGATCATGCTGCATGAACTGTGAAACATTCTCGATCGACGATCGCATCGCTCCCAATGGCGTATTCATTTCGTGCGCGACCCCTGCCACTAACTGACCTAATGCCGCGAGCTTTTCAGATTCGATCAGTTTTGTTTGCGTCGATCGTAGTTCATCTAAGGTTTGCTTTAATTCATCGTGGCTTTGCTGTAGCTGCTGTTCTGCGTGTTTGCGATCGGTGACATCTCTTGACACCCAAATCACAGTTTGATCATTGATTGGTGAGATACTTGCATCTGACCAAATGGCTTGACCTTCAACTTCCAGTGTATATTCTATGTCGATCGTGCTGTGAGTCAGTAAGGCTTGACGAATGTGATGCAAGAAGTGATCAGCGATTTCTTTGGGGAAAACTTCGTGCAAGGTTCGCCCCACCCTGGATTCCATTGGTTTAAATAGAATTTGTTTGGCTCGATTGGCAGGAATTCTCAGGTGTCGCCCATCTTGGTCGTAGACAAAAATCAACTGATCCATTGCTGAAAACACAGCTTCAAGTTCGGCAGTTGTACGCTGGCGTTCTTCGGCTTCTTGTTCAAGCTGGTGTGTACGCTCCTGTACTTTTGCTTCGAGCGATCGCGCATAGTCTTCAAGCGCAAAATGCGATCGCTGAATTTCTTGGCTCATGATGTTAAACGATCGCGCTAGCTTCACAAGCTCTCGACTGCCACGAATTTTGACTCGTTGTTGGTAGTTCCCTTTGGCGATGTCTTGGCTGGCATCACTGAGGCGTTTAACAGGACGAGACAGCCAGCGAGCCATCATAATACTCGTGACGATCGCCACAAGCAGAGCCACAAGACAAAGCCTGATCGTCGTCTGGTCGTTTGCTCTAATTTGCCCCATAAAGCTCGATTCGGGCATCACGAGAACAATCAGCCAATCTAAACCATATTGATCAGTCATCGGAGTTAAGGCAACAATCTGAGACTGCTGCTCAAAGTCAAAGGTTAGCTGTTGTCGATCGCGAATCGAAATCAATTGACCGTAGGTTTGTTGGAGGTGCTGTCCGGTAGCGCGGATCAAAGGATCAGCGATCGCAGTTGCATTTAGCCTTTGTCGGTTTGCAGCAAATGGAGGTTGCTTTGAAGAGGTTGCGACCAAGCTACCGTTGCGCTCGATAATAAACACTCGACTGCTCGAACTAGGCTGAATCTGTTTGAGAAAATTGTTAATTCCCAATAAAGCAAAATCGGCTCCAATTACGCCTCGAAGTTGGCGACCTTCAAAGTATGGACGCACAAAACTCACCCCTAATGTCGGCGGCTCATCTGTGAAAGTATAGATACTCGTCCAGCTTGTTTTACCTGTTTCGACAGCAGTTTTGTACCACGGACGAGTGCGCGGATCGAAGGTTCGCTCTGAAAGCAATTTCTGCGATCGTCCTTGTTCATCTAAGCTAAAAACTTTCGTCCGCTGAGTTCGATCGCCCGATTTGAACTGTTGCGCTCCAAATTCTCGAAGCTCAACGTACTCACCCTGAGCCGACCCAAAATACAGATAGGCTAATGTTTTAGAAAGCTGGCTTTGCTGAAAAAAGTAAGTGTTCCAAGCGGGCAAATTGTTCAGTTTAAGTTGACCGCTTTGAATCGCGTTTGCATTCAACTGTGTGACGATCGGCGGCGTTTCTGTGTATGTTTTTACATAGGTCTGAATGCGATCGCTCTTTTCATTCATCAATTGTTTCGCTAAGTCGTTGATTGCTGCTTGATTGTTGCGAAACGATAGATAGCTGACAAGTCCAACGGTGCCCACGATCGGCGCAATGAAAGCCACAATCAGAACGGTGATTAGACGAGGATGAGGACGTTTCATTCGATTGGTAACGTAAACCAGAATTTTGCGCCACGATGACCCGTGCTAATCACGCCAATCTCTCCGCCGTGGGCTTGAATGATCTGCCGACAGAGATATAGTCCAAGTCCAACGCCGAGCGATCGCCGGGTTCGATTTCCTTGTTGATATCGCTCAAACATCAACTCGCCCTCCGATTCGGGAATTCCAATTCCATTGTCTTCAACCCTGCAAGTGAGTCTATCAGCATCCACGATCGTGCTGATTCTAATACAAAGATCAGGAGGATTATGTTTAATTGCATTCGTAATCAGGTTCTCAAACA
Source organism: Leptolyngbya sp. (assembly GCA_035496615.1). Classification (GTDB taxonomy): domain Bacteria; phylum Cyanobacteriota; class Cyanobacteriia; order Leptolyngbyales; family Leptolyngbyaceae; genus Leptolyngbya. Next base: position 5,139 of record DATJEM010000006.1, on the reverse strand, counting down.
CTCGCCTGATATGGAACCCATCGACCTGGAGCAAAGGTAAGTCCGATGAAACTGTGTTCTCGATCGCAACCTGGTTCTCGATCAGAATGGGTTCTAAGTCAAGCGTGATTTCATTCACCAAAGCAGCAAGCTGTATGGGTTCGCGATTCAAAATAAATCCATGTTCGCTGACTTGTACGGCTAACAATGAGTCCAGTAGTTTTAGCTGGCGTTCATTGCTTTGCACAATGCGATCGATGATCATTCTCGATAGCACGATCGGATCGCTAACCTGGTTTTGTAGTCGCCGAAATACTAGAATACTTCCGGTTACAGGCGTTCTGAGATCATGACTCACTGCATGAAGAAACTCATCTTTAATCCGGCTGAGTTGTTCTAGTTCCTGCATTTTTTGCTGCAATTCCTGAGTACGATCGCAGATCTGTTCTTCTAAGGTTCGGTTGAGGGTCTGTAGCTGCTCGGTTTGGGTTTCGAGCTTGCGGTCTTGCAGATAGCGCTGTACGGCTTCGACGATCGTGAGATTAATATCTTCTGATGTCCAGGGTTTGGAAATGTATCGGTACAATCGGGCACTTCTGAGCGCTTGACTCACTGCCTCTAAATCAGCCTGTCCACTGATCATAATGTTCAATGTTTGGGGAGAGCGATCGTGGATCCGTTTGAGCAATTCATCGCCCTTCAATCCCGGCATGATGTAATCTGCAAGCACTAGGGCGACTTCATATTCTTCGCTTTCTTGCAGTTCATCGAAAATTTCTAATGCTTCTTTGCTGTCTTCTGCGGTTTCAATCAGGCACGAATCTCCAAGAACTCGCTTTAGCTCGATTTTGAGGCTCTCTAAAATCAAAGGTTCATCATCGACGCAGATGATTACAGGCTTGCTCATAAACTATTTTCATTCAAGAAACTCGTTGAGATAATGCAATTTTCGATCGTTCATTATACAAGAATTTCTTCTGCCGCTGAATTAATCAATCATCACGATTTGTTCAGTATACTTTCAACACCTGCAACTCTTCAGGAGTCAAATCCCGCCATTGCCCCGGTTCGAGGTCAGCTAGACGCAGATGCGCGATCGCAGTTCTCACGAGTCTTAGGGTTGGAAATCCGACCGCCGCAGTCATTTTTCGGATCTGACGGTTGCGTCCTTCAGTCAGCGTGATTTCAAGCCAAGCGGTCGGAATGTTCTTGCGGAAACGGATCGGCGGATCGCGAGGCGGCAAATCGGGGGCATCTAGTCGATCGACGATCGCCGGACGAGTTCGATAGTTCTGAATAGTTACCCCTTGTCTCAGTTGTGCGATCGCGCTGTCGGTCGGAATGTTCTCCACTTGCGCCCAATAGGTTTTGGTGTGCTGAAATTTTGGATCGCTGAGTCGATGTTGCAGTTGCCCATGATCCGTCAGCAACATTAAGCCTTCGCTATCTTGATCGAGCCGACCTACGGGATAGACGTTCGGCACATCGATAAAGTCCTTGAGCGTCGATCTCGGCTCTGCGGGGGGCGAATCGTCGCTAAACTGGCTAAGGACGTTGTAGGGCTTGTTAAAGAGAAGATAGCGGTAAGGCATTGAAAATTCGACAAGTTAGAATCCCAGGAGCGGGAGCTTGAGCCAACGCCGCGATCGTCCCGTCGATGTTGCTTCTGAAACTTGCAGCGCGATCTTGACTTCGCTTAAAGGCTTGGTCGTGCGGGCGATCGGAGTATTGAACAAGAGCGCGATCGTAATCACGAAAACTAATGTCCAGGACACCGGAAATTTCATCAGTGGCAGAGAACGATCCATCATTTCTGTTGAGAACAACTTGACTATTATGGCTGAGATTCTGGGTTATGACTACGAAATTTGGGCTTCGATCACTCCTTCCGCTTCCAGCACGATCGCTTTTAATTGTTCGAGTGTGCGGTGATCGGCTTGCTGCCAAAATCCGCGCTGATTCGCTTCTAGGAGTCGTTCTGCCATGTCTCGCAGTGCCCAGGGATTTTTAGACTGAATAAAGTCCTGAACAGTGGCATCAAACAAATAGGCTTCTGCCACTCCCTGGTACATGTAGTCTTCAACGCATTGGGCAGTGGCATCATAGGCAAAAAGAAAGTCGATCGTCGCAGAAAGTTCAAACGCTCCTTTGTAACCATGCCGCATGGCTCCCGCGATCCATTTGGGATTGATCACCCGCGATCGATACACGCGCGCAATTTGTTGTTTGAGCGATCGAACTTTGGGATTTTCTGGTAGAGAATTGTCGCCAAAATAAGTGGTTGGATTTTGTCCCTGTGTCGATCGCACTGCGGCGGTTAAGCCACCCTGAAATTGATAATAGTCATCGGAATCGAGCAAATCGTGTTCCTGATTATCCTGATTCTGCAAGACGATTTGCATTTCGTTTAAGCGATTTTGGAAGGCTTCGGGAGCAGATTGAGTTACGCCAGCACTACTATAAGCGTAGCTACTCCAGTGGATATAAGCGCGAGCTAGATCTTCATCCGTTTCCCAATTCTGAGATTCGATCAAACCTTGAAGTCCAGCGCCGTATGCGCCAGGTTTGGAGCCGAAAATGCGATGACGCGATCGACGTTCTGCGAGTTCTGCACTCAGTCCGGTAGCTTGCCAAGCTTGTGCTTCTTGTTTCGCTTGTGCTGCGAGTGGATTTTGCTCGGATGGCTCATCTAATTCAGCGATCGCCGTCACCGCTTGATCAAATAAATCGATCAAATTGGGAAAGGCATCGCGAAAGAAGCCCGAAATCCGTAGCGTCACATCGACCCGTGGACGACCCAACACCGAAAGCGGCAAGATCTCAAAATCGACCACGCGCCGCGAAATCCCATCCCACACAGGCTGCACGCCGATCAGCGCTAATGCTTCCGCCAGATCATCTCCGCCCGTTCGCATGGTGGAAGTGCCCCAAATCGACAGCCCGATCGTGCGAGGATATTCGCCGTTTTCTTGGGTGTAGCGCTCGACGATCGCTTCTGCGGCTTTGCGTCCGACTTGCCAGGCGCTTTCGGTCGGAACGGCTCGAATGTCTACCGAATAAAAGTTGCGTCCGGTGGGCAATACTTCGGGTCTACCGCGTGTGGGCGCACCCGATGGCGCAGCCGGAATGTATCCGCCGTTTAAGCCATGTAAAAGGAAATCAATCTCTTGATGGGTGTTTCGCAGTGCAGGAAGCAAGAACGTTTGAATCCACTTCAGTTCTTCGGTGTAGGCGCGTTCTGGCGGAATATCGTGAACAAATAAACGATCAACCAAATTTCCTGCTTCGATTTCAATCGCTTCGATCGCGTCTCCAACCGTTCTAAATGGTTCATTCAACGGTTCCGCTGGATCGGTGATGAGCGGATCAAAATCGAGCTGCCAATCTTCTGCGATCGCACGAGTGAGTCCGATGCGGTTCGGTTGGGGATGACGCGCGATCGCAACGATCAAATCTCTCAACTGTCGTCCTTCTGGACATTGCCCGAAAATATGTAAGCCATCTCGAATCTGCGCTTCTTTGAGTTCGCAAAGATAACGATCGCTATTCGTAATCAGATCTAGAATCGATTCTGAATTATCCGGTAATTCGCCTTTGAGATTATCTTGTTCAACCAGTTCGAGAATGCGATCGCGAACAATTCCTAACCGAGACGGATCAAGATTTTGCGCTTCGTAATATTCATCAATTAGCGCCTCTAATTTCTGCAATCCACCATAAAGCTCTGCACGAGTCATCGGCGGCGTAAGATGATCGAGAATCACCGCTTGCGATCGACGTTTTGCTTGCGATCCTTCGCCCGGATCATTCACAATAAACGGATAAAAATGCGGTAACGCCGCGATCGCAACTTCAGGAAAGCAGTTCTCAGACAGCGCCACACTCTTGCCGGGAAGCCATTCGAGATTGCCGTGTTTGCCAACGTGAACGATCGCCTGTGCGCCAAAGCGAGTTCTTACCCAATAATAAAACGCCAAATAAGCATGAGTTGGCTCCAAATCGGGTGCGTGATAGTTCAGTGAAGGATCGAGATCGTAGCCTCTAGCGGGCTGAATTCCGACAAATACATTGCCAAACTGAATTCCAGGAATTGCGAATGATTCGGTTGCAGCATTCCACCGATCGCCCACCGATTGCCGTACCGATTCCGGTAGCGTTGCAAAATACGGACTATATTCTGATAATAATAGCGATTGATTGACGTGCCGCAATTCTCTCGCTTCTGGATCGTTTGTGACTCCTTTAGTCAGTTGCATTACTAATTCGTCGCCATTCTCAGGAATATCTTCAACCCGATACCCTTCGCGTTGCAGTGCCTTGAGAATTTCGATACAGCTTGCAGGCGTGTCTAATCCAACTCCATTCGCCAAACGACCATCGCGAGTCGGATAGTTTGCCAAGATTAATGCCACTCGTCGATCGTGGATTTCGCTTTGCCGCAACTCGACCCAATTGCGCGTCAATTCGGCAACAAATTCCACTCGATCGCGCACCGCTTGATAAGCGACAACTTCCGTTTGCAGTGCCGGATGCTTCGATTGCACCGCTTTAAATGAAATCGCTCGACTAATAATTCGCCCATCTACTTCGGGCAATGCCACATTAATTGCAGTATCGCGGGGTGAAAGTCCTCTCAGTTGTTCGTGCCATTGTTCGATCGTGCCGCCACTCAAAATCACTTGCAGCACTGGAATATCTAACGTCTGCCACAATTGGGGCGCACCCGCAGATGGGGCAGTGATTCCCGGCGAAATCGCAGAACCGAGCGAAAAACTGGTTGTGTTTAAGAGAATATCAATCGAACGCTGATCTTTTGGCTGAAAGTAATCCATAAGATCGCTCTGAACATCAGGATCACGCAGCGATGAGACAAAAACTGGAACGGGACATAGATCTCGATCGCACAATGCTTGGCAAAGCTGATCAATGACTGAGGTATTGCCCGATAAGTAATGAGCGCGATAAAACAGAATTCCAACTTTGCGATCGCCGTCAAATTCTCGATACAATCCCACGCGCGGCACAGCTTGCGGATCAGCCACTTCGCATTCAGAATTTAGATAAGTCTTCGCCAAAAATCGCAGCGCATTTTGATAGTTTGCGACCCCGCCTTCATTGAAATAGCGCCAAATCCGCTCAACTTGGGCAAACGGAACGGTC
>DATJEM010000005.1:0-5682 GCA_035496615.1 Leptolyngbya sp. | reverse complement strand
TCGAGGCTTGGCTTCGCGGGTGGCTGTCATAATTTGGCTGGGCTGGATGAATGCTCTTTATTGTATCGTGTGCGATCGTTTAACATCACGACTGGCTTTGTGAAAGCCGCTCACTCAGATCGATCGCCGCGAAAGCATCGTTAGTCCAGCGATCGTAGTAAGCCGTTGTCTTTAAAGTTTCTCTGGCTTTTGCCAGCTTGTCACTCTTTTGCACCGTGAAATTGATAAAAGGGTCTTGCCGCGTCCTAACTCCTTGAATTTCAAACAAGTCATCCGGATGTCCTCCAAAAGCACCTAGCCCCAAGTCAGCGACTTGCTGGTTCAGTGCAGTAATCAACTCTTTCAGTTCAATAAAGTTCATTGCTTCAACTTCTGGATGCACCACCAGCAACACATCAAATGCAGACTGCCTCGAAAACTTCTCGATCCGGGTATAAACTTCTGACGAAGGCTGCCAATCCATCCCGGCAAAGCGATAAACCCAGCAGTCAATCTTGTTTTGCAACCGACTAGTTCGAGCAAAAGGACAAATTGGAAGTCCAGAAAAAACAGGATGCGGGGATTCTAAAACATTCTGAACATACGAAAACATTCTCTGCCTCACCTCAGATGAATCCAAAACCATGCCCTTTCCTTGAGAGAAGATTGAAATCGATTACAGACTATCCACTTCAAAAAGTCAATCCCTCTCTGAAACTGCTGTTCTAGGTTAGATCCAGACTTTTGGTTTCATACTAGTTCGATCGAAATATCGTTCGCGATCGTGCCCCAGATACGGCATAATGAGGAGGTTTTCAAAATTTCAGCCCCAGATTTCAAGCGATATGCGTACCCTGTACTGTGGTCAACTTCGAGCAAGCAACATTGGTGAAACGGTCACTCTCTTCGGATGGGTGGATCGACGGCGCGACCACGGGTATGTGATCTTTATCGATTTGCGCGATCGTCAAGGTATTGTCCAAGTCGTCAGCGATCCCGAACGCACGCCCAATTCTTATAAAGCAGCGGGCGATCTGCGAAATGAATATGTCATCAAAATCGTTGGGCGAGTGACCAAACGCCCGGATGAATCGCTCAATCCAAAGATTCCAACAGGCGAAGTTGAGATTTATGCAGACGAAATCGAAATTCTCAACACGGTTCGCAAGCAGCTTCCCTTTCAAGTGTCTGCGGCGGATACCGAATCGGTGCGAGAAGAGTTGCGGCTGAAATATCGCTATTTGGATTTGCGCCGCGATCGCATGAGTCGGAACTTACATCTGCGGCATCAAGTGATCAAATCGATGCGGCGGTTTCTTGAAGATCAAGAAGATTTCGTTGAAGTTGAAACTCCGATTTTGACGCGATCGACTCCCGAAGGCGCACGCGACTATCTAGTTCCGTCACGGGTGAATGATGGCGAATGGTATGCCTTGCCGCAATCGCCACAGTTGTTTAAGCAGTTGTTGATGGTATCGGGACTCGATCGCTATTATCAGATTGCGCGATGTTTCCGCGATGAGGATTTGCGCGCAGAACGTCAGCCTGAATTTACTCAGCTTGATATGGAAATGAGCTTTATGAGCCAGGAAGAAATTCTGGATCTAAATGAAAAGCTGGTTTGTCACATTCTCAAAACAATCAAAGGCGTTGAATTGCCTCGCCCATTTCCGCGTTTAACTTACACCGAAGCCATGGATCGATACGGCAGCGATAAGCCAGATACTCGATTTGATTTAGAGCTTGTGAATGTCTCTGATGTGGTGCAAGATTCTGGTTTTAAAGTGTTTGCGGATGCGGTGAAGAAAGGCGGACTGGTCAAAATCTTACCGATTCCCAACGGCAATGATGCGATCTCGAATGTGCGAATCAAGCCCGGTGGCGATTTGTTCAAGGAAGCTTCAGAAGCGGGAGCGCGGGGACTCGCTTACATTCGCGTTCGAGCGGACGGCGAGATTGATACGATCGGAGCGATCAAAGACAATCTCACCGAAGCCCAGAAACAAGAGATTCTCACCCGCACCAACGCCCAGCCTGGACATCTTTTGTTGTTCGCAGCGGGAGATGCGGCAACGGTGAATAAAACGCTCGATCGATTGCGTCAATACATCGGCAATGAGCTTGGAATGATTGATCCCGACAAGCTCAACTTACTTTGGATTGTTGACTTTCCCATGTTTGAGTGGAATGCGGATGAGAAACGATTTGAAGCATTACACCATCCGTTTACGGCTCCGCATCCTGATGATCTTGATGATTTAACTACGGCTCGCGCTCAGGCATATGACTTAGCGTTTAATGGGTTTGAAGTGGGCGGCGGTAGCGTGCGGATTCACCAACCTGAACTACAAGCGCAAGTCTTTCAAACGATCGGGATTTCCGACGAAGAAGCGCAAAACAAATTTGGCTTTTTGCTGGAAGCGTTTGAATATGGTGCGCCGCCCCATGGAGGCATTGCTTACGGCATTGATCGCTGGGTGATGTTGCTATCGGGCGAAGATTCGATCCGCGATGTGATCGCTTTTCCAAAAACGCAGCAAGCCCGGTGTTTGCTCACGAATGCTCCTTCTAGCGTCGATGAAAAACAGCTAAAAGAACTACACGTTGCTTCGACGGTTAAACCTAAACCGAGCGCTTCTTAATCAATCTCGCGCTATTTAGCTTGGGCAAACCATTGTTCGATGCCCTCTGCGAGTGTTGCCGCAAGTTGCTTTTGCGCTTGTGAGTTTGTAATCCATTCAAATTCATAGGGATTGATCATAAAGCCCAACTCCAAAAGCACTGCTGGCGCAACCGTGGGGCGAGTCAGGGCGAGATTGTTCCAGTACACGCCATAAGAGGGTCGATCGAGCTTTTTCACTAGATAATCATGCAGAAACATTGCTAGATCATGTGCTTGATTTTGATACCAAAATGCTGCAACTCCTTTGGTATTCATGGCATCACCGTCATCGGGGAGCGCATTGTAGTGAATGGAAAGCGCGATCGCAGGCTCACTTTGATTAATCTGATTCACTCGCGCGGCTAAATCTACATCGACATCAGCGGTGCGAGTCAGAACAACGGTTGCGCCTCGCTTTACTAATTCATCGCGTAGTAACTTACTTGTAATCAGCGTGACCGCTTTTTCTGGATAACCTGTTCCGCCTCGTGATCCAAGATCTTCATTTCCACCATGTCCTGGATCGAGCAGAATTTTAATTCCTGATAATGATTTTTGATTGGTTTGAGGTGGATGTTTTAGCGATAAAACGAGTGTTGTACCTTCGTATTTTAACTTATAACCCCACTGGTGGTTTGATTTTAAATCAAACCGATATTCAATCTTTTCCGGTTCTACTTGCTGCCAATCCAATCGCGCGATCGCTGGGTCATCCCCTAAACGAATGGTATCGGTTTGCGCCGTTGTGTTGTAAAGCGTCAGCGTAAATTTGTTTTGATCCTGCTCTACTGAAACTGGAACAGGCGTTTGCAAAGGAAATAATACTTCTGTCCAGTCTTGGGTTTGGCGAGATGTGATGCCGCGAATCAGCGATCGTACCGGAACCGCTCCCGGAATAATTTTAATTTCGCTCGATCGAATCCATCCGCCATAATCCAACCGCACCCAGTCCCCCTCCCGCGCTGTAATCGTGGCGCGAGTTCCTTTGGGTAACGGCGTTAAACGAGAGAAATCGGTGCTTGCGCCCGTTCGTGCGGCTCCTTGTTCGGAGATCACTTCAGCAACTTCCAAACGCACTGGATCTAAAACCGCAATTTTTCCAGGAGCCTCTTGACTCACGCCGCTCATTAGATAAATTACTTTTCCCAAGTCTCCGATCGATTGGGGTTTCACACAGGCTGCGTATTGTGTTGCTTTGGTTTCCGTCGGTTGAACAATGCCAGTGAGGACACCCGAATTTGCTGGCAGACTTGCGATCGCAGTTTGTGGCATCAATGGCAGTATTTGATTCGCGATTTTTGCATTCACCATGCTGTTTGGCGGCGCGATCGCGCTGAAACAAATCGGTTCCCCCGGCAATCGGGCAATATCCACCGCAGGCATCAGCGAATCTTTGCCAAACGTCATTCCCACTGGAGCAGGCGGATCGGCAGGATCTCGCGTAATTTTCAATTGAAGCTCTTGATCCTGATAGCGCACTGAAAAGAGATTTTCGCCCAATTGAAGCGGAAAGCTTGGGGCAAAATGACCCCCCGGACTGCGTTCGATCGGTTGACCATTGACGAATACTGTACCCGTCGGCGGGGCTGATCCAATGAAAAAGATCTGTTTCGCGATCGTTTCATGTTCAGCAGGCGGATAGACAATTCCCAAAGAAGGCTTCGACCAAGCCGCCGTGACTATCAATCCTGTCGCCAACACTGCCAAAATCAACGCCCTGAGAAATCGCTTCATCTTTGCCGCAACGAAATAATGGACAAGGTATCATAGCGCGATCGATGACGCATAAATTTAGCGAACGGTTGCCCATCCAGATGATTCCTTGAGAAACTCCAAACATTCCCCCCTTACCTCTATGCAACTGTGGCAGAATAGACCGGATAAAGCTTTGGCGGGGTTGGCACGAGGGATATGACTAAATTTGTGTTCGTTACGGGTGGCGTTGTTTCTAGCATTGGGAAAGGGATTGTAGCCGCGAGTCTCGGACGGTTGTTAAAGTCTCGTGACTACTCAGTGTCGATTCTCAAGCTTGATCCCTACATCAATGTTGATCCGGGTACGATGAGTCCGTTTCAGCATGGCGAAGTGTTTGTCACCGAAGATGGTGCAGAAACCGATCTCGATCTGGGACACTATGAGCGGTTTACGGATACATCCATGTCGCGTTTGAACAGCGTGACGACGGGATCAATCTATCAAGCGGTGATCAACAAAGAGCGGCGGGGCGACTACAACGGTGGCACTGTTCAAGTCATCCCCCACATCACGAATGAGATCAAAGAACGAATTCTGCGGGTTGCTAAAAATACAAACCCTGATGTGGTGATTACCGAAATTGGCGGAACGGTGGGCGATATTGAATCGTTGCCGTTTTTAGAAGCGATTCGGCAGTTTCGTAAAGAAGTTGGACGGCAAAACGTTTTATATATGCACGTCACGCTGATTCCGTGGATTCCGGCAGCGGGCGAAATGAAGACGAAACCAACCCAACATTCGGTCAAAGAACTCCGATCGATTGGGATTCAACCCGATATTTTAGTCTGTCGCAGCGATCGCGCTTTGCCGCCGGGAATGAAAGAAAAAATGTCGGAATTCTGTGATGTTTCCGCAGAGTGTGTGATTACTTGCCAAGATGCTCGAAGTATCTATGAAGTGCCGCTGCGGCTGGAAAACGAAGGGCTGGCGATCCAAGCCATTAACCTTTTGCAACTTGAACAGCGCACCCCAAACTTAAGCCAGTGGGAAATGCTGGTTGAACGCATGTATCAACCGCTGCAAGAACTTGAAATTGCGATCGTCGGTAAGTATGTGCGATTATCCGATGCTTATCTATCGGTGGTCGAAGCCTTGAAACACGCAGCGATCGTCACCGGAAGCGCCTTAAATCTGCGTTGGATTAACTCTGAAGAAATTGAAGAAAAAGGAGCCGAACACTATCTCTCGAACGTCGATGGAATTGTCGTTCCGGGCGGGTTTGGCATTCGGGGAGTCGATGGCAAAATTTCGGCGATCGAGTATGCCCGCGAACACAACATTCCTTT
>DATJEM010000004.1:0-3614 GCA_035496615.1 Leptolyngbya sp. | reverse complement strand
TTCATCGTTTCCGATTCATTTTGAATCAGATTTAGCCCGTTAGACCCCAATACCACGCCCGATACGAGCAAACCGACCAATCCTGGTAGCCGGATTCGCTCGAACATCAGCGGCACAATCAAAATGACTGCCAACAAAATCACAAACGAAACGATCGGTTCTTGGGACGTAGGAGTGACTAGAAACATCGGTGAAGCTAAGCATAGAAATAGAATCTTACACTTATCATCCAAAATTTAGTCAAGAATTTGACCTAGAGATGAATTTGACTGAGGATCACCCGGAGTCGATCGTAATCATCTTTCAGCAATAGACTCAGCATTCGACCTGCTTGCACGAGCCAAGCGCGATCGGCTTTTCGCAATTGGTAAATTTCTCGAATCGCAGCGGCAGTTAACGCATCCACCGGGGCGCTCCCCACTTGCAGCAATGTTCTTAAAAAGTCAAGTTCAGTGCTGAAGTCAACAATCTCGCCAGCGTCACAGGCATAAACGGCTTGGTGAATTTGGGGCGGACGCGGCGGCAAATGTTGATAAAGCGTTCCACCAGACGCGCCGTTCTGTCGATTTCCACCTGCACGATACCCGACGATCGCCGATCGAAACTCTGTTCTCAGCATGGCGAAAATTTGCGGCTGTTGTTCGCGCAGTTCGATCAGCGACATTCCCAGCGCGCGTGCCCGATGTACCGTATCGATCGGGCTAGTCGTGGCGTGATAAACCACTGCATAAATTAAATTATTAGAGTCTTCGTCGATCGCTTTGACCCAGCTTCCAAACGGCGGCATCACCGGAAAGGAAAGATCTTCCGGTTCAAGGCATTGCGAGAGAAATTCAGTCGTTGCCGTTTCGATCACCTCAGCGATATGATTCGTGGGGCGATTTTGGGCAGAAAATTGGGGGAGAGGAAGACGCATAAACCCGCAAGGTTCAGAAGGTGGCACTAAGATCTGACAGTGCTTAGAGCATAGCAAACGGGCACAGCTTCTGAACTAGAAATGCGCTACTTCGCTGCTTTTTTCTTGCCTGTTTCCACCACCTCAAGCTCTGACATTCTGAAAGTCACAAGCTTATCCCAGTTGCCTCCTTCAAAGAGAACGGCAACTTTACCATCGGTGATGCGCTGTACGAGTCCCTGAAATCCGTAGTAAATCTCGTTGATGTTGGTGACGCGAACGACTGAGCCTGGTAAAAACATAATCGGTTGCAAAGTAGCTTTCTTACTTAGTGTACAAGGGCTGCTGAATTCTTTGATATTGGTTCTAGTCAAAACAACGATCGTGCTTTTCCAATGGTTGGATTTAATATTTGGATTTCTGCCGGAAGGTTGCCACCGATTCGACTAGCCCGATCGCCATGAAATTCATCAACAGCGCCGCATTGCCATGACTCAACCACGGTAGCGGAATTCCGGTGACAGGTGACAGGTTGATCGTCATGCCAATGTTGATTGCCACTTGAAACAGAATCATTGAAAATACGCCCACCGCCAAGAGTGAGCCAAACTCATCTTTAGCGTTCTGGGCGATGATCAGCAATCGATAGCAAATCAGCAGATAAGCCCCCAGAACAAAGGCTGCACCGAGAAAGCCTAATTCTTCACCCACTGCCGTAAAAATAAAATCTGTATGCTGCTCAGGAATGAAATCGAGCTGAGTTTGAGTGCCGTGAAATAATCCGCGTCCCATCAGTTCACCGGCTCCGATCGCAATTCTCGACTGAATCAAGTGATAGCCAGCCCCTAACGGATCTTGATCCGGATCGATAAACATCAAAATCCGAGCTTTCTGATAGTCATGTAAAACGAATTGCCACAGCACTTGTCCTAGTCCGCCTGCGACGAGATTAATCACCACCGGAACCAGCGTCCCGTAGGTCTTCCACGGCAAAGTTTTCCAGGCAATTAGACCAATGACTAAAATCCAAAGCCCGATCGCGCCAATTCCTAGCGCTCCTTTTGTGATCAGGGTTGTAAACAAAACGGCGGAAATCACTGGAGACAGCAACAGCAGCAGCCAACCTGGATTTGCATTGCCCCAATACAGCATGCCGATCGTGATTGCCCCAAACACCAGCGATGTCCCTAAGTTTGGCTGTAAAAAGATCAGCACCCAGGGGACAGCCGCGATCGCTAAAATCTTGAGCATCGTCGGAATCGTCGATGCCGATCGCTGATGCAATACTGCTGCCAGCGTAATAATTGCTCCTAGCTTTGCAAATTCCGACGGCTGAATCCCGAAGCCAAAGAAACCGAGCCAGCGCTGCGCTCCTTTGGCTTCGAGTCCCATCATCATCACCAGCAGCAGTGAAATATTGGTGGCTCCATAAATCCACCACTTCCACGCCAGCAAAGCATCGTAGCGTATCCGCGAAAGCATCAGCACCAGGAAGATGCCAAAGCCGCCGATCATTAAGTGAAAAATCCAGTCTTGTCGATCGGGGTGAGTCAGTTGAACACTATGAATCATCACACCGCCCAGTCCAGTCAGTGCGAGTACACCCCCGAACAAAGACCAGTCTAGCCCTTGCCACGGTTGAAGCCAGGGTCGAAGCGGAGCGGTGAGAGAAGACTTTTTCCGGAACATAGAGAATTTACTTAAGCAAGGGCTGCAATCGATACTTTAGCAGCAATTTGTTGAGCGATCTGAGTCAGCGCGATCGCCGATGCTGAATCTGGTTGACCCACCACGATCGGAACGCCACTATCGCCCCCCTGCCGCAGCGCCATCTCTAACGGCACACAGCCTAGCAGCGGGATATTTAACTCTTTCGCCGTCTTTTCGCCGCCTGCTGAACCGAAAATGTCGTATTGTCGATCGGGCAAATCCGGTGGAATAAAGTAGCTCATATTCTCCACGATGCCCAACACCGGAACGTTGAGCTGTTGGAACATCTTTAAGCCGCGCCGAGAATCCAGCAGTGCGACAGATTGCGGCGTTGTGACGATGACCGCTCCCGCCATCGGAACCGCTTGTGCCATTGTCAACTGAGCATCTCCCGTTCCAGGCGGCATATCCACGATCAAGTAATCGAGATCGCCCCATTGCACCTGATAGAGAAACTGGCGAATCACCCCGTTTAACATCGGACCTCGCCAGATCACAGGCTGATCTTTATCGATCAAAAATCCCATCGAAACGAGCTTGACACCGTGATTAAATGCGGGTTCTAAGATTTCACCTTGAGCCGTTTGACGGACTGCAACCCCCGCTCCCTCTAAGCCCAACATCATGGGCGCGTTGGGTCCGTAAATATCGGCATCGATCAAACCGACTTTCGCCCCTGCTTGAGCGAGTGATACCGCAACGTTGACCGCGATCGAGCTTTTCCCAACTCCGCCTTTGCCGCTAGAAATCGCGATGATATTTTTCACGCCATCGATTCCCGTGCGATCGGGCAACCCTTTCTGCTGCGGCGTTTCTGCGGTGACTTCAACTTCGATCGATTTCACTCCCGGCAGCGTCTTCACCGCGCGTTCACAATCTTCAACGATAAACTGCCGTAATGGACAGGCAGGCGTAGTTAAAACCAGCGTGAATCGAACGTTGCCATCTGCGATCGACACATTGCGAATCATGTTCAAAGCCACCAAACTTTTTTGCAGTTCGGGATCTT
>DATJEM010000003.1:0-2610 GCA_035496615.1 Leptolyngbya sp. | reverse complement strand
CACTGGCGCGATGTAAAATTAGCGCCAAATTGCATCAGCCACGCGGCAAGCATCCCGTAATTCAGCCACATCGTGAACGCGCACGACATCGGCTCCGGTGGCGATCGCGCTCACACAAGCCGCCGCCGTTCCCCATACGCGCTTCTGGGGATCAGGCTGATCGAGGATGCGACCGATAAAGCTTTTTCGCGATGCTCCGACCAAGATTGGACAGTTCAAAGTTTGAAACGTTGCTAATCGCCGGAGTATTTCTAAATTCTGATCATGATTCTTAGCGAAACCGATTCCAGGATCAATCATGATATGTGTAATTTCGTGTTCGATCGCGCAATCAATTCGTTCCTGCAAAAAATCGTAAATCTCTTGAGTCAGATTGTGATATTTCGTCAGTGATTGCATGGTTTTGGGGGTTCCTCTCATGTGCATTAGCACAATTGGAACACCCAACTTTCCAACCGTTGATAGCATTTCTGCATCCAACATTGCGCCGGAAATATCGTTAATCAAATCGGCTCCGGCTGCGATCGCTAACTTTGCCACCTGCGATCGCGTTGTGTCGATCGAAATCGGAATCTGAAACCTCTGCCGAATGGCTTCAATGATCGGAATGACGCGATCGAGTTCTGCTTGAAGCGAAACTTCTTCAGCATTCGGGCGCGTTGATTGTCCACCAATATCTAGAATGTCTGCGCCATCTTGAATCATTTGCTCCGCTTGAGCGATCGCGCTTTCCAATGAGTTGAACTGTCCACCGTCGCTAAAACTATCGGGCGTAACGTTCAGAACGCCCATGATGTAGGTCTTTTGTCCCCAATGAAAGGTCGATCGCGGGAGTTCCCAAGCTGGCATGATAGATCGCTCACATCGTCGAGATTCATTATCCCCGTCTTTGGGCAGAGCCGAGACCTGCAATAAGAAAGACGGAAATGTGGCGCGATCGCTAAATCATAGACACATTATTGTTATGGAGTAGTTTTCTATGCTGTCGTTATCGACTCTTCTCGCTGATGCGTTGCAGATTCCGCCATCGGGTGAACTTTGGAATTGGCAAGGAACTCCGTTTATTGTGGGGGCTTGCTTATTAGTGTTGTTGATTGGCTCACGCACGATCAAATATCCTCAAGTAGGCGCAAGAATGCCGCTACCCTTCTCCAAATCACTGTTCAACAGCATCAGCGTTGCAGGGTTCTTAGCATGTATGAGCTTTGGTCACATCTTGGGATTCTTGCTCACTCTGGGATTTGCCAATACTGCACTTCGCTAAAGCGATCGGGGCGGCTTCGCCCCTTTTTACCGGGATTTTGGCAACGGGGAGGAAACCGGAAAACCGCTCGGTTTTGGACTCGGAGCGATGATCCCGGACGTGGGTTTCTCGCCCAGAATTCCAGGCGTACCCATGTCGTAAACGCCTGCCACACAGGCAATCATCAAAGTGGCTAACGTCCCCACAAATAAAGCTTTCCAACCTAACTCAGAAATATCTTTGCGGCGGGAAGGAATCAGCGCGATCGTGCCTCCAACAAAGATGCCGACCGACGCTAAATGAGCGAAACCCGAAAGCGCATAGCTAATGATCAAAACGGCTCGATCGCTGATCGGATTCTCTGGTCTCGCCGCTGCCGCTGCTAGTGCCTGATAAGGAGGAATCGCCGTTTCGAGCAAGCGCCGCCCGATGATCACAGAAGATTCCCAAAGTTCATGCCACTCCAGCGAAACGCCCGTCAGAAAAGTAAACGGCAGAAATAAAACGCCTGCAATGTTCGCGAGCGTCACCACTTTGAACACATCGCCAACCATGCCCGGAATTTCTGCAAGTCCACCAAAAATTTGATTGACCAAAGACACTAAGCCGAGAATTAAGATCAACACGGCTGCGATCGACACTGCCATTTTCACACCGTCCAATGCCCCTAGAATTGCAGCATCTAACGGATTCACGCGATCGTCTTCGATCTGAATCACCCCATTCAACATTTCGCCATCTTCAGTTAGCCATTTCTGTTCATCTTGGGGAATGCCGCCCATTGTCAAGGGTTTCTCAGTTTCCGGCACTAGAATTTTAGAGAGAACAAAACAAGCCGGAATCGCAATAATTGAGGCTGAAACCAAGTGCCCTAGAATGTTCGGAAACACCGGACGCAAGAAGCTGACATAGATTGCCAAAGTCGAGGAAGCAGCGGTTCCAAAACAGCAAGAGAGAATCGCGCAAAGTTCGCTGCGGGTCATTTTCGGCAGGTAAGGTTTGACCACGATCGCCGCTTCAATTCCGACAAAAATATTTGCCGCCCCGCTCAATGCTTCTGCCCCACTCAATCGCATGATCGAGTAGAACGCCTTTGCAAACCCATTGGTGACAAGTTGGATCACGCCCAAATTTTCCAACAGTGCCATCAATCCTGAAAAGAAGATCACCGTTGGCAGCGCGCGAAACGCAAAGATATAGCCTAAATTGACATCCACAGGCTGACCCGGTACGGGCACAATGTTTCGCCCAAACACAAACCGCGCCCCCGTATCCGCCGCCAAAAACACGCCATCTAGCAGATCGCTAAACATCTGAAGCGCTTCGCGAGTTCCCGGCAGCACGAACACCATCGCACCTAAGACAAG
>DATJEM010000002.1:0-11279 GCA_035496615.1 Leptolyngbya sp. | reverse complement strand
GATGACGTGAAGCTGCGGGATGAAGGGCGGATTCGGATTTATGACATTATCTTTGATTACGATGTGCTGTTAGGAACCGATGCGTTTATTCGCCAAATTATTCAGGCGGAACCGTTTCAAAAGCGGATGGGGACGGCTGAGTTTCATTATTTGCTAGGCAAATATGTGCATGAAGTGGAGCGCAAACTGGGGGTGAAGCATCCTTCTCTGCTGGCAATGGCTTATGAGTGCGGCGTTCCGATTTATACATCATCACCAGGAGATAGCTCGATCGGGATGAATTTGGCGGCAATGGCACTAGAGGGATCAAAGCTACAAATCGATCCGCTGCTAGATGTGAATGAAACGGCAGCGATCGCGTACACGGCTCGTGATTCTGGCAATCCTGAGGTCGAAGGCAAGAGTGCTGCATTCATCATTGGCGGCGGCAGTCCCAAAAATTTCCTGCTGCAAACTCAACCGCAACTGCATGAGGTGTTGGGATTGGAAGAACGCGGACATGATTTCTTTGTGCAAATTACGGATGCACGACCGGATACGGGTGGGTTGTCGGGTGCGACTCCGAATGAAGCGGTAAGCTGGGGCAAGGTTGATCCGGCTGAGTTGCCAAACACGATCGTTTGTTACACCGATAGTACGATCGCGCTGCCAATCATGACGGCGTATGTGATCAATCAGTGTGCGCCGCGTCCGTTGAAACGGCTGTACGATCGACGCGATGAAATGATGGCAAAGCTGAAGGCAGATTATCAAGCGGCAAAGCTTCAGCCAGCGCATCCGGTGACTGAATCGATTTCACTTGTAGAGCGTCAGCCAGTTGCAACCTATCCTTGCGGCACTCCGATTCGCAACGGACGCTAATCTGACTGCTACGCTTTGAGCAAATGGGTGGGCGATTGGCTGACCCATTTTTTGTGCAGATTTGGGGCAGAAAAAAGTAGCGAATTTTCGCTGATCAAGGTCGGGGTCTTACTGCGGAGATTGAGGAGGCGTGCTGTTTGGAGCCGTTTCAGGCGTACCCGTTGAAGGGGCAGGATTGAGCGGGGCGGCAGGCTGCACAGGAATTGTCGGCGTGAGATTGGGATTTGTGGGCAAGGTGTTTGTTGGAGCAGTTGGACTAGGCACGATCGCGGGAGCGGGGGTCAATTGGGGGGAGCCGGGAAGCTGTCCAGGAACTTGTCCGGGTTGCGTCTGTTGCTGTCTGGGCTGCTCTGGTGCAGTAGAGAGCGCCACTCGATCGGGAGCCACTTGTCTGAGGACATCTAGGACTTGAATCACGTCATTGTAGAACGCAGTTTGAGAGGCTTCGAGGACTAACAATCCTTCAGGCTGCTGTCTGTGATAGGCATCGACCACCTGAAAAAGTTGAGCGCGATCGATTAGCTGCCGCTGTCCTTGATTTGCGAGATAGGTTTGCCCATTGGAATCAACGCTAATGACCAGCGTTTCACTCATCAGAACGCTGCTGGTCTGAGATTGGGGCAGTTCTAGACCGATGCCTTGCTGCCGAGTCAGTTGAAGCGCTGCCAGGATAAAAAAGGTCAGAATACAAAAGATCACATCAATTAACGGAATGATCTGGATTTGAGCTTCTTCGCCGGATGAGTCGAAATTAATTTTCATAGGGCTAGATAAATTTACAAGTCACCTTTGGGAAGCGATTTGTCGTGGATAAGTTGCCATTTTTGACGGTAGAGCAGTTCTAGATCGTTGCCTGTCCGACGAAAGATCTTCGCCTGATTGAAGATTAGCCCCTGAAACACTCGGTAAAACGAAAGGCTGAAAATTGCGACGACTAGCCCAGTTGCAGTACTGATCAACGCTTCCCCGATTCCGGTTGTGACTCCGGCAGTCGAAGCGGTGCCAATATCGCCAATGCGGATCGATCGCAGAGACAGAATGAGACCAATCACGGTTCCCAAGAGTCCAAGCAGCGGCGACAGCGCGATCACCGCTTCTAGAATTTTGTCGCCGCGACGCATTGAAGCGATTTCTTCATCGGCGGAAGATTCCAGCGCTAGGCGAAAAAGTTCGGGGTCGGGATTTTGCAATCGCATCGGAGCGTAGAGAAAGCGCCCGATCGGTTGATCATAAGACTGTCGCGCAATTTCGGTAGCGGCATCCCAATCGCGACGCGACGTTTCGAGAATCCGTCCTGCCACTTCTTTCTCTTTGTTGAGAACATTGAACCAAAAATACGATCGCTCAATAATGGCTCCGAGCGACAAAATTGAGAGAACAAACAGCGGCAGAATCGTTACGCCGCCTTTTTCAAACAGTTCTAAGATATTCATGTTCTTCCTTTCTGTGCGTTCCTCGTGCCCCTTGTTCAGTAGAGCTTTTCAAGATTCCATAAAATCTTACTGCGCGATCGATTGAATTTTCGCCGATTTCTAAAATAAAACCGCGCTCTACAGGCAAAAGATTGGCAAAAACCAGCTAAAACGATCGATTTAGGTCTTCCCACGCGCCAATCGTTTGCGGCACGATCGGTCGAATTAGCTGTGCGATCGCGTCTGCATAGAAATGGATTTCTTGCTGTGCGCCTTCTCCTTTCCGCAGTCCAATAAAATGCAGCAAGGCTTGGAGCGAAACCGTCCAAACCCAAGAAGTATAAACGCTTGGAACCAGAACCCCTCGCGCTTGTTCCCGACCGACTCCGAGCTCGAGCAAGTCTTTGTAGGCTTTGTAGCTCGCTTCGCATTGGGAGCGATAAATCGAGAGTGCTTGCTGATTTTGGGCTTCGGGAAGGTCGCCAAAAGTAGCTTGACGGTTGCTTTTGGACTGCTGACGGAACGAGCCAGGAATGTAAAAATCCTCGGAATCTTCGATCGCGACATAGCGAAAACTTTTTTCGTTCCAGCCGACTTGCTCATCGTTGTGGCTGCTGGCGATGACGTGCTTCCACCATTGACGCGCCACAAATAAGGGAGCTTTGACTTTGAATTTGAACACAACCCCTCGAAACGGTGAGGTGTGATGATGCTGGATCAGATAGCGAATCAGTTTGGTGTCTTTTTCGTCGAGTTCGATCGAGACTTTATCGAAACTGGCTCTGGCATCATTCACAATATCGAGATCATTTCCCATGTGCGACAACAGAGCGATCCGGCTTTTGCCATCCTTGAGCGGATCGATCCAAGCAATGGCTGAATTAGGCATATCAGCATCAGGCGCGGCAAGAGATTGGATCATCGGGAATTCCTCGAACGATATAACGCTATATGTGGCGTTTAGCTTACCTCTCGCTCGCAAGAAATTCAAGATATAGAGCAAAAATTTAACGATCGCTAAGACAAAGCCTAAAAAATGAGTCGGTTTTGACTACATTTTTCTCTCAAAAGACAGAGTTGCTTCTATCCCAGACTCAACAGCATAAAGAGGGATCAGGAATCTTCAACCAATTTGGGAGCGATAGAGATGAAAGCTGCTGTGATCTATCAGTATGGTGAGCCTAAAGTATTGCAGGTTGCAGAGATAGAGCAACCTCAGATTCAGCCTGATCAGATGTTGGTGAAGGTTCATGCTGCTAGCATCAACCCGATCGATTGGAAAATGCGAAAAGGGATGCTGAAGATGCTTACAGGAAGTAACTTCCCGATCGTTTTAGGCTTTGATGTTTCGGGTGAAGTGGTTGACGTTGGCGCTCAGATCACTCAGTTCAAACCCGGAGACACGCTCTATGCTCGCTTAGATCAACGGACGGGCGGAGCTTATGCCGAATATGCTGCTGTCTCTGAGAAAGTTGCGGCTCCTAAGCCGAGTAATATGACGCATGAGGAAGCGGCAGCCGTTCCACTCGCAGCCATGACCGCTTTGCAGGCTTTACGAGATCAAGGGCGACTGGAGGTTGGGCAAAAGGTTTTGGTCAATGGGGCATCCGGTGGAGTCGGCACCTTTGCAGTTCAAATCGCTAGATTCTTAGGAGCAGAGGTAACAGGGGTTTGTAGTAGCAAAAACGCTGAGTTAGTGAGGCAGTTGGGAGCAACCCAGGTGATTGATTATCATCAACAAGATTTCACCCAAAACTCAGAGAAGTACGATCTTGTCTTCGATGTCGTGGGCAATCGCTCTCTATCAGACTGCAAATCTGTCCTAACACCGAAAGGAATTTACGTCACAACACAACCTCATCCTAGTAATTTTCTGCAAAGCTTTTTAACGGCTCTGCTGCCGGGTCAGAAGTATAAGGTCATCTTGCTCAAGGAAAATCGCGCTGATCTGATCTATCTCAAACAGCAGATTGAACTCGGCAATGTCCGATCGATCATTGATAGTACCTATCCGCTCTCACAGATTGTTGAGGCTCATGCTCACAGTGAAACAGAACGGGCGATCGGCAAGATTGTCATCACGATCGATCACTCAGCGGAATCGTGAATTGAAGCTTTAATTCAGCAATTGCTAGACAAAATTGTAATACGAATGTAGTATACTACTAAAGCACGAAACAAGCATTCTCAGTGATGACTCATCGCTTTTACGCTATCGATTGTTTATTCCCTTGCCAACGGATGGATTGGGGAAGCGCGATCGTGCGAGAAAACTGTCCGATCGCCCAGCATCGCACTACAAGGGTCTGAACACATCCGCCTAACTTGAACAAATCCAGAGCGCCATTGGAAAGTTCCCGCTGTCAGCCGCCGCGAAATTTTGCGCCGAGATCGCCACACTTGTCAGTACTGCAATAGCACCCAGCATTTGACGATCGATCACGTCATTCCCCGATCTAAAGGCGGAACCCACACCTGGGATAACGTTGTCATCGCTTGTGCGACTTGCAATTCTAAAAAGGGCGATCGATTCTTACACGAAATCGGCATGAAGCTCAAAACCCAGCCGAAAGCACCGACTCATCTCGCGCTAGCTTCGCTCGCCGGAGGTACCGCCTTTGCGGAACAGTTCTGGAAAGCCAGCGAAAAAAAGTTGTAGTATGCTCTTGACACGACGTAATACAAAGCGTAGCATGATTGTAATACGAGGGACGAAGACATGATTCTATTCCTACGACAGCCGAAATCGGACTCCTGGAACTTTAGCTGGGATCGTCGCAAAGCTCAATCTAACTTTGACCCCCGCCTGAATCGAAAACCATCTGAACAGACCTCAAAACTCACAAAACTCAGAAGTGAAAGCTTTTTGGAACTGCGATCGCTGATGTAAACAACACTCACTCAGAGGCATGAAAACGAAATAGTGAACCACAGTCAAAGAAGGTAAGACCTAGCAACTTACCTTCTAACCCGAGGATGTAGCTCAGTCTGGTCTAGAGCGCTTGTTTGTCGAACAAGAAGTCGCGAGTTCAAATCTCGTCCTCCTCGCCAAACTGTCCGGATCGCCAAGTGGCAAGGCAGCAGACTGCAAATCTGCTTAACGGGGGTTCGATTCCCCCTCCGGACTCCAGCATCATGCAGTGTTCTAAGGTTAGACTCTCATATCCGAGACGCTTGGGTTCGACTCCCCGCACTGCGACCCACAAACCTGTAGGGATGGCAGAATTTCAGTCTTCAAAACTGACGATCTGAGTTCAAATCTCAGTCCCCGCGCCAATGAATGAACTATCAAACATTTACGATCGATTCGCTGATCAATTCACTATGGTGCTGTAGGCAAATGGTAAAGCCACAACTCTTTCAAAGTTGCGTTTGCGGGTTCAACTCCCGTCAGCACTGCCACAGGTAGAGAGTCGCTATAACTCTAAATCAGAGAGATGTTGGTTCAACTCCAACCTTGACTATCTAGAACCGTAAACGATCGAGCCTTGTGGTGTAACTGGCAACATCCTTCACTTTGAATGAAGAGAGTTCAGGTTCGAGTCCTGACAAGGCTGTCGGGAGGCATGAAACGCATTTGGGTCGTGCAATTCTATCCTCCTGTTTTTTACTCCTGTAGCCCAATTGGTAGAGGCGACTGTCCCAAAAACAGTTCGTGGCTGAGTTCGACTCTCATCCGGAATACCAGCAACAAAAGTACCGCTCATACAAGTACCAACCATTCGGGGTATGGCGAGGGTAGCGCATGAGTAGCTCGTAATCTCCGCTGCGATCGCGGGGTGCAACTCCTATCATCAGCCCATTTCCTTCAACTAGGACTGCGATCGCGCTTGAGACATTATGAGCCAGGATGTATCCACCCTACAAAAGTCTGCCACAGCAACCAAGCATTCAGTACTACAATCACAGTTGCAACTGCGGAAGACAGAACCTTGAGCCAGCGAGGATTCACGAATTCCCCCATCAAGCGGCGATCGCTGGTAAACATAATCAGCGGGATCACCGCAAACGAAAGTTGTAAACTCAAAATCACCTGACTCAGAATCAACAAGTTAGTCGTGCTGTCTTCGCCCAAAATAACGATCGTCAGTAAGGCTGGAACAATCGCGACTAGACGAGTCAGTAAGCGGCGCATCCAGGGTCGCAGTCGAATTTGCAGAAACCCTTCCATCACAATTTGACCCGCCAGCGTGCCCGTCAGCGTCGAGTTTTGTCCCGATGCTAACAGCGCGATCGCAAAAAGGATACTGGCAGGTGCAGCGCCGAGAACTGGAGACAGCAATTTGTAAGCATCTTGAATTTCTGCTACGTCCTGATGCCCCGAAGAGTGAAAGGTTGCAGCCGCTAAAATTAAAATTGCAGCGTTGATGAAGAGCGCGATCGTCAGTGCAATCGTGGAATCGATCGTGCCGAACTTGATCGCTTCGCGCTTTTTCTCTGAAGTATCTTGCCAATCGCGGGTCTGCACAATTGAAGAGTGCAGATAAAGATTGTGAGGCATCACGGTTGCCCCCAAAATACCAATGGCAATATAAAGTGCTTCTGGATTTCGCACCACTTCTGACTGAGGAATAAAGCCCTGGAGAACCGCCCCCACATCGGGACGAGCAAAGATCATTTCAGCAAGAAAGCAGCCCCCAATGACTGTAATCACTGTAATCACTAGCGCTTCAACATAGCGAAAGCCTTTGCTTTGTAGAAACAAGATCAAGATGACATCTAAAGCCGTGATGCAGACCCCGACTACTAAAGGAATGCCAAACAATAGTTGAAGCGCGATCGCACTGCCGACGAGTTCTGCTAGGTCACAAGCCGCGATCGCAATCTCACACAAAATCCACAAGACGAAGCTGACGGTCGGACTGTAATTGTCCCGACAAGACTGCGCCAAATCTCGCCCAGTTGCCACGCCCAACTTGACGCAAAGTGTCTGCAATAAAATTGCCATCAGATTTGAAGCCAGGATGACACTCAGCAAAAGGTAGCCAAACTTGGCACCCCCTGCCAGGTCAGTCGCCCAGTTTCCAGGGTCCATATAACCGACAGCGACGAGGTAGCCGGGACCTGCATACGCCAATAGCTTGCGCCAAAAACTGCCGTGATCGGGGACTTTAATCGTGCGATAAGCCTCTGGCAAGGAAGGTATTCGTTCAGCTCGTTCGGTTGGCGGCATAAAGTTTCATATTGCTTTCATAATTTGAAAGTTATCATAAGTTCAGAGATTTCACAATCCTTTCATCATTGGGCAGATTGAAGAATTGTGAACACTCGCCCCCCAGCCTAGCTTAAGCCCGATCGCAGTAGTTTTTGTGCCTCTGCCAAAGCTGCCGGAAGTTTAGCGGTTTCTCGTCCGCCTGCCTGTGCCAAGTTGGGACGACCGCCACCGCCGCCGCCGCAAATTTTCGCGATCGAGCCAACGACTTTTCCTGCTTGCAGTCCTTTCTTCACCACGGCTGGGCTAAATGCAGCAATCAAGCTCACTTTGCCTTCTTCGGGAACTGAACCGAGAACGATCGCGCCTTCACCCAGTTTTTGCAGGAGTTGTTCTGCTGCCTTTTGCAAAGAAGCGGGATCAACACTCTCTAGCGATGCAACCAGAATTTTGAAGTTTCCCACAGTTTCAGCTTCGGCTAAAAGCTGATCTGACTTCGCGATCGCTAACTGTCCTTTTACGGTGTCTAGCTGTTTTTGAGTGTTCTTTAGTTCAGTTTGCAACGCAGTGATGCGATCGTTAATTTCTTCGGGTTTCACTTTGAAGCGATCGCTCAACTCTTTGACCACGTTCTCTCGAACATTGAGATATTCCAGCACCGATGCTCCAGAAATTGCTTCAATCCGGCGAATTCCTGCCGCAACCCCTGTTTCAGCAACCAGCTTAAACAATCCAATTTCAGCCGTGTTACTCACATGAGTTCCGCCGCATAGCTCCATTGAAACACCGGGGAAATCAATCACGCGAACTTGATCGCCGTATTTTTCACCGAACATGGCAGTCGCGCCCTTCGCTTTCGCTTCGGCGATCGGTATCACTTCGATTTCGGCTGGATGTCCTTCTGCAATCCAGAGGTTGATTTGTTCTTCAATCTGTTGCAGTTGCTCAGAAGTCAAAGGCTTGGAATAGTTAAAGTCAAACCGTAAGCGATCGAAGTCTACCAATGATCCCGCTTGTGAAATGCCATCATCGACAAGCTTGCGGAGTGCCGCTTGCAGTAAGTGAGTTGCAGAATGGTTTGCAGCAGCGCGACGACGGCAGGATAGATCGATTTGCGCCGTGACTCGATCGCCCACTTGTGCCGTGCCGCGTTCAACTCGCCCAAAGTGAACAAAGAAAGCAGATTCTTTTCTAACATCTTCGATCCGAATCACGAAATCATCGCCCGATAGATAACCTCGATCGCCAATCTGTCCGCCGGATTCTGCATAGAACGGAGTTTGGTTCAAAACGATTTGCACTGCTGTCCCGGATTCCACTCGATCGACGGTTTCACCCTGCACCAACAACAGTTGAATCTCTGATTGGCTAGAGGGTTGTTTGTAGCCAACAAATTCTGTTTCCTGAAGGGTTGCGGCAAGGGTATCTAATGTTCCTTGCACCGTTAGATCGATTGTTTTATGAGCTTCTCGACCGCGCTGGCGCTGTGCCTGCATTTCGGCTTCAAAGCCTTTCATATCGACAGTTAACCCTTTTTCGATCGCGACTTCTTCGGTCAGTTCAACCGGAAAACCGTAAGTATCATAGAGTTCAAACGCATCTTTGCCGGAGATTTGCTGCGTTTCTCGATCGAGAATTTCTGCTAAGAGTTTTTCACCCCGATCGAGGGTTTTACGGAATCTCTCTTCTTCAAGCTTTAACTCCGATTTGATCACAGTTTCTTTCAATCGCACATTCGGATAAGCCGATTCGGAAAGCTCGATCGCGGTTTCTGCAACTTCGGGGGTAAAATCTCGATCGATGCCGATTAACCTTCCATGTCGAACCACCCGCCGAATTAAGCGCCGCAAAACATAACCGCGACCTTCATTGGAGGCAGTGATGCCATCTGCAATCATATGCACCACGGCGCGGACATGATCCCCAATGACTTTGAGCGATATCTTTGTCGATTCGTCTGCGGTTGCGTAATCAATTCCGGCAATGGTCGCAGCGGATTGTACGATCGGAAAAATCAGATCCGTTTCATAGTTATTTGGCACTTTCTGAAGAATCTGCG
The DNA here is from genome assembly GCA_035496615.1 of Leptolyngbya sp. Lineage (GTDB taxonomy): Bacteria > Cyanobacteriota > Cyanobacteriia > Leptolyngbyales > Leptolyngbyaceae > Leptolyngbya. Next base: position 1,795 of record DATJEM010000002.1, on the reverse strand, counting down.
CCATCCGCTCTAAGCCCATACCTGTATCAATGTTCTTATTTTGAAGCGGTGTTAGGTTGCCGTCTGCATCCCGGTTGTACTGCATGAACACCAAGTTATAAAACTCGATAAATCGCGTGTCATCTTCGAGATCAATGCTGTCTTCACCGCGCTCCGGATGAAAATCATAGTACAACTCTGAACAAGGGCCACAAGGGCCAGTTGGACCTGACACCCAGAAGTTATCATCCGCGCCCATTCGCTGAATTCGGTGCGCTGGAATTCCAATCTCATCCCGCCAGATTGCAAATGCTTCGTCGTCTTCCTCAAACACGCTAACGACCACTTGTTCCGGCGGCAATCCATAGGTTTGGGTTGAAAGTTCCCACGCCCAAGCGATCGCTTGCGACTTGAAATAATCGCCAAAGCTAAAATTTCCCAACATCTCAAAAAAGGTATGATGTCGAGCGGTGCGTCCCACATTCTCAATGTCATTGGTGCGGATACATTTCTGCGAAGTGGTGGCACGGTTGAATTCTGCTTGTCGCTGTCCGAGAAAAATTGGCTTAAACGGCAGCATTCCCGCGATCGTCAGCAACACCGTTGGATCTTCAGGCACAAGCGAGGCGCTCGGTAACGGTTGATGTCCGCGCTGTGCAAAGAAATCCAGAAAGGTTTGCCGAATTTGAGCGCCGCTGAGAAAGGTAGCCATTGAAGTCCGATTTGAATGGAGTGCTTTCTCATTCTGCCGTACCTTTACGCCGTTGACCGGGGTTTTGGCGATCGATTTTATCTGACAATTCGCGAATGATTAAGATTTCTAATCACCTTCAACAGCGGAAGTGACGATCGAAGTTTCGTCAAACCATAGACAAACTGTAATAATCTAGATACTGCGCGCAAAATGGAAGGGAGTCGATCGAATGGGTAATGCAGTCGGAATGGTGGAAGTGCGAGGCTTACCGCCTGCGCTCGCGGTTGCAGATGTCATGGTGAAGGCTGCACGAGTCACGCTAGTCGAAATGGAAAGAGTCAGCGGCGCGTATATTACGATCGTCGTTCGCGGCAATGTCTCAGAGGTAAAAATCTCGGTCGAGGCAGGACTCGAAGCGGTGAAAAAAATGCGATCGTACAAAGAAGGAGACAAACTATTCTTGTCGTCTCACTATATTCCGCGTCCGAGCGATAATTTGATGGTAGTGTTGCCGATCGAGTACAGCGATCGAACCGAAGAATTCAATCGCATCTAAGAAATTGAATCCGAAGAATGACAAGAGATTAAAGCTATACTCCTCTTGACTTCTCTTCTCGCTGTGGTCTCATGTCTCTGGCAAATCTTACACAAGCTGATCTCGATGCTTGGGTCGCTCAAGCGCAGCGATTGACGCATCAAGGGCAATTGCCAGACTATATTCCACAATTGGCGCAGGTCGATGCTCGACTGCTGGCGATCCATACGATCGCCCATCAGAGTTTAATTTCAGGCGATCGGGTTCAACCTTTTGTGCTGATGAGTGTGATTAAACCCTTCCTGCTGCTATTTCTCTTAGAGCAAGTTGGGAGCGATCGCGTATTCCAGCAAGTCGGAATGGAGCCATCGGATCAGTCATTTCATTCGCTCGCACAGCTTAAACTCGATCAAGGTCGCCCTCGCAATCCGATGATCAACAGTGGCGCGATCGCCCTGACCGGATTGATGCCCAAAGCGAATGGCACAATGCGATGCGAAGCCTTTCGCAAATGGATCAACGATCGCGCTCAAACTCAGTTATTTCTTGATCAAGGAGCCTTAGATTCTGTGCGATCGCTGCCAAAT
>DATJEM010000001.1:0-2777 GCA_035496615.1 Leptolyngbya sp. | reverse complement strand
TTCAAGCCGCGATCGCAGTCCCGGAATATTCCATTGTCGATTGCCCAACTCAAAAATGAGCGATTGTGCGGTTTCGCTCTGCTCAACCTGAAAGGTTTCATAGAACGATCGATTCGCTTTGTTGACGCGAAAATCAGACTCTAGAACAATCAGCGGCACTTGCACGGTTTCAACGATCGCTTCTGCATAGTTCCGCGCTTGCTCTAAGATGGTCGCGCTGCGCTTTATTGCATCAATATCCAGCAGCACGAGTACCACGCCATCGATCTGGTTTTCGGTGGTGCGATACGGACGAATGCGGAGATTGTACCAGTGTCCGCCTTGAGTTTGTACTTCAAATTCTTTGACGCTGAGTGTTTCTAGCACTTCTACAATCAAAGCTTCTAAGTCAGCCACGTTGAGATTGGCGCGGATATCGCTAAAGGGTCGTCCCGCATCGGTGGGAATGAAGTTAAATAACCGCTGCGCCATCGGCGTAAAGCGACGAATGCGTAAATCATTGGTCAACATCAAAATCGGAATATTGATACTGGCAAGGAGATTAGTGAGATCGTTGTTCACCTGGTGCAATTCGATGTTGCGGCTGCGAAGTTCTTCATTCGTTGTGTTTAGTTCTTCGTTGGTTGCCTGAATTTCTTCTTTTGCGGTTTCTAGTTCTTCGTTGGTGCTTTGGAGTTCTTCGTTGCTCGATAAAATTTCTTCGTTGGCAACTTTGAGGTCTTGATTGCTATGTTCTTGCTCTTGAATCACCGCCTGCAAATATTCCTGAGTTGCCGCGCGTTCTTGAACTGCCACCGCAAGTTCTTGTTGCAGCCGCAAAATTTCCCGCTCCAAGTCACTTTGAGGACGCTCTACATCGACCGTAGCAGGGAGATTTGGAGCCAAAATCGCATCTTCAAACAGCACCAAAAATCGACGTTCTTCAGTAGTTGGAACTTTGAACGGAATTACTTGCAGATTCACCATTCGAGAGCGATCGCCATCTTCGATCTGGAGTCCATTCTTCGTCACAGGCGTTTCTTGCCGCTGTGCTTGATAAATCGCCGCTCGTAGCTCGATCAGTAATCCTCCTCGAACCAGACTGAAGATACTCAGGTTCACGGCTCCAGAAACTAATCTCAGATAGCGATCGACCTCGCCGCGCAGTTGTAGCACCTGCATTTTATCGTCGAGTACTGCCCCGATCGGCGCATAGTGAGTCGCAATTAGTTGATCGACTTTTTTCTGTAAGTCAAACCCTTCTGAAGTCGCTTGAATCAAGGGACGATCGCGAAGCTGAACGATCGGAAAGGTGCTAGGGGCAAACGAGAACGTAGGACGAGTTGCAGTCGGCTGCTTGGCATAAATTCTGTACTTTTGCTCCACCAAAGTAAAGAGTTTTGAAGCCTGACCGATACTTTCGGATGTCCCCAACAGCAAAAAGCCAGTCGGATTGAGACTGTAGTGAAAGATAGGAATGATTCGCTTCTGGAGTACGTCACCGAGATAAATCAAAACATTGCGGCAGCTAATCAAATCGAGATTGGAAAAAGGGGGATCGCTGCCCAAATTCTGACGCGCAAACACACAAAGTTCGCGTACTGCTTTGGTGATTTGATAGGTTCCGCCTTCGATCGCGTGAAAAAATCGGCGGCGACGTTCGGGCGACACTTCCACCATTTGGCTTTCGGCATAAACGCCTGTTCTCGCTTTGTCGATCGCTTGTCCGCTGACATCGGTTGCAAAGATTTGAATGGGCGGCTGAGTCACTTGATCCGCGAGAAACTCCAACAAACCAATGGCGATCGAATACACTTCCTCGCCAGTTGAGCAGCCTGCCACCCAAATCCGAATCGGCGGAACTGCCGATTTGTTTTGCGTAATTGCCGGAAAGACGTGCGTTTTCAGCCGTTCAAAAGCTTCTGGGTCACGAAAAAAGCTTGTGACGTGAATCAAAATTTCTTCGTATAGCGCCTCAACTTCGGCTGGATGTGCCTGAAGATACTGAGCATAGTCTTCTAGTCGTTCCAATTTATACAACAGCATTCGTCGCCCAATCCGTCGCTCGATCGTGTTGGATTTGTAGCGGCTAAAATCGATCCCCGTGGTCGATCGCAGCAGTGAAAAAATGATTGTCATTGCCTCGATCGGCTCAGACGCAGCCTCATCCAACCTCGAAGGCAATGGACAAGCGAGCAGTGGATTTTGGCTGAGATTCACCAGTTCTGCGGCAATCTGAGCGGGTGGCAGCACAAAATCGACATTCCCCGTAGCAACCGCAGTGTTCGGCATTCCGTCAAATGCGGCAGTAATTTCACATTGAGCAAATGTCACTCCTCCGGCTGCCTTAATTGCTTTCAGCCCCAAAGATCCATCCCCATCACTGCCTGATAGCACAACGGCGATCGCTTTGTGTCCGCGAGCGATCGCAAGTGAAGTAAAAAAAGCATCTCCCGGCATATATTTCCCTGCAACCTTCTCGCGCGGGGAGAGTTGGAGCGTGTCAGCAGCAAGCTTCATCTGCACGTTCGGCGGAATCACATAAACGTGATTTGGCTCTACCTTCATGCCATTTTGCACTTCATGAACCGGTAGAGCCGTGACTCTAGCAAGAATCTCGCTCAACAAGCTTTCATGATCCGGCGAGAGATGCTGAATCAAAACAAACGCCATGCCTGTATCAGCAGGTAAATGACTCAACAACTGGATAAAAGCTTCTAAGCCTCCGGCGGAAGCGGCGACTCCCACGATCGCAAAAGCTGCTTCAGTAGTATTTTGCTGCTCAGGATTAAGTCCGT